>JBFWYF010000086.1:0-13382 GCA_050186685.1 Pirellulaceae bacterium | reverse complement strand
GCTGCACTTCTGTACGATGGCGTCCCGAGTCATACCGCTGAACAAAGCCGGAAGCGGATCGGCAGAAACCGATCCTTTGTAGCCCATTTCGTGAAGCAACGCGATCACAGAACCGTTATCGACGGAGCCCGTCAAAGTTGGAATCAACCGCTGTTCATCTGTAATCGGACCGCTCGTGACGTCCGGAGGGGCCTCGGCCATACGCACCGACACAATGCGGTCCGCCCCCAGGCTTTTCAGCTGATCCAGCTTTCCGCCACCAAAGTGCCAGTCCCAGGTGTCGAGCAGCAACCCAATGTTCTTCGAAGCGACCGACTTGAGCAGCGTCACCAAGGCGTCGGCCTCGTGAATAAACTGGAAACTCTTCCCTTCCCGATGGGACGGCGCCGCCAGGAACCCTACCCCCAGCCGCAGACCGTGCTTGCCCAGCGCCTCGGCCATGCCGCCCAAACGTCGGCGATGCAGCTCAAAATTCTCGTGATACGGGAACATGTCGGTCGCGGGCATCACCAGCGTCCAACATCCTTTCACGCCCAACGCCGCGGCGCAACTGGCAATCTGGTCCAGCCTTTCCAGCTCCGATTCGTAAACCGACTCGTCCCCCCGCCACTTGATCGGCAGCTCAAATCCGCTCACACGCAAGTGAGCGCTCTCCAGAAACCGTTTTGCTCGATCCATCCCCTGGATTTGGACCCGTTTTGCGAATTCCTGCATATCGATCTCAAGACCGCGGAAGCCGTACGTCAATGCCAGCTCGATGATCTCGCTCTGACGTCCCGAAATTCCTAAATCGTGCGGGCTTAAGGTCTTGTACATCTCGGCAATAGTCCTCTACGGCGTGAGGCCTCGCAAGGCCAGTCGGATGATCCCTTCGGTCGGCTAGGGGTGACGCATTATGCCACATCAACTTGGTAGATCAAAGGGGACTCATCGCATACGCAACAGGTCATGCCACTGGCCTTCGTGCTGGACCACGTATTGGCTCAGTGCGTTCTCCTTCTCCGATTGCAGGATGACACCCGCCAGGTATTGATGGGAGAAGGCCGTGAACTTCCCGGCGACGCTGCACCACCTCGAGCCCTTTCCTCGATCTCCGGGCAGCGGGAGCCGATTGGAAAAGGCATGCACAAATCCTTGAGAGCTCATCTGGGCGTTCCACAGTCGCAGAAGCGGTTGGTCGTGGGAAACCACGTCGGCCAGGCCCGGTAACAGCTGGTCGAGCAACTCCGGAACTTCCTCGGCTTGAGGTCGTCGGCCGTCACGTCCCACGGGCGCGAGGACCAGGACCCCCACGCGAACGGGGGTGCCGTAGAGTTCCAATCGGCTGTCCGCGAACGCATCGGGTGGCACCATGTCCAGGCGAGCAATATCGACTTCCGGCTGGACGGGCGGCGGTTTCACAGGTGCCGGCCGGCGGCGAAGAGCGAGCCAGAGCCATAGGCCAATGGACCCCGCCAGAAGGGCTCCCAGGCCCCCGATCATCAACTCGACAGGCACGGGCCATTGTGTAGGTACTTGCTCAAAATCCATAGTCCTGCGCCCTTGCGCATCGAGGCAACCGTCGCGGCCCGGCGTCCTTGTAGGGGACACTGCCGTCCGCGGTTCTCTTAAAGTCGTAATTTGTAATGCCTTGAGTTCACAATCTGTCTTGACCTGCTCTTGCATTCGATCGTACGATTCGCCCGCTCCGCGACAGGCCCGTAGGCATCGCGGCTCCGAAATCGTCTGGAACCCCTCACGCATGCGCTATTGGCCCATTGATTCCCGCTGGACCGTGCCGGCGATCCTCGCCGTGGCGCTCGCCGCTCGCATCGCGGCCGGCGTGTGGTGGCAGGAGCGATTACCCGCGGGCGAACGATTCGGATTTGGTGACAGCCTTTCCTATTGGATGTTGGCCGAATCGATTTCGCGCGGCGGTCCTTTGGAGTACGGCCCGGGCGGACCGCGTGTCTTCCGCACTCCCGGCTATCCGCTGCTGCTCGTTCCCTTATTCTGGATCCATTCGAACCCCCCTGTGTTATGGGCTCGGTTGGAAGGCGCGCTCCTCGGGACCGTCGCTGTCGCCCTGGTCATGGCGTTGGCTCGTTCCCTCTTTGGCCTGCGCGTCGCGTGCGCGGCGGGTTGGCTGGCGGCATTGTACCCCGGGGCGGTCGGCACGAGCATTTTTGTGTTAAGCGAAGCACCCTATACCCCTTTGTTGCTCGCGCAACTTAACTGCTGGATGGCGGCCTGGCGTGCGACGGACCGGCGGACCTTGTCGATTTGGTCGGTTCTGGCGGGTGTCATGGCGGGGCTGGCCACCCTGATGCGCCCCAGTCACCTCTTGTTTACGCCATTTGCATTAGGTGTGGCAATGCTCACGGGGCAGCGGCGCCGAAACATAGTAATTGGGACCCTGATGTCCTTATCCCTGGCGATAACGATGTCCCCGTGGTGGGTCCGCAACTACCACGTCACGGGGAGATTTGTCGCTACCACCTTGCAGTTGGGAGCAAGCCTATACGACGGCTTGAATCCGCAAGCCACAGGCGCGAGCGACATGCGATTCGTTCGGGACTTCATCGACGCACAGCAGCAGGCCGACGGGGCCCGTACTGCGCCGCCGGGATTGTTTGAAGAACGGCTCGATCGGCGCATGCGCGATGCGGCTCTCGAGTGGGCGCGCCGCGAGCCGGGACAAGTTGTACAGCTCATGGTCGTCAAGCTGTTGCGCATGTGGAGCCCGATTCCCAACGCCGCCGAGTTCCAGAGCTGGCTGTTTCGACTGGGCATCTTCGTCACCTACACGCCCGTGATGGCCGCGGCGCTCGCCAGCGCCTGGCGGCACGTTCGTTACGGCTGGGGCTACCTCCTGTGCGTCGTACCTGCAGCATATCTGACGCTGCTGCACATCGTATTCGTCAGCTCGTTGCGGTACCGCGAACCGGCCATGATGGGCTTGATCGTCCTGGCGGCAGGGATTTGCCACGCCGGGCCCCTGCGAGAGGAAGGATCCGAACGTTTAACGTAATGGGAGGCCCGTTCCCGGGCAGAGCCCCCTTAACCCCTTTGTGAATTCGACGCGAATCGGTGGGCGGAGCCATGTTTCGACGTCAGCGTAACAGCAGCCGCTATTATCCGCGCACGAGCCATCGCTCGGAACGCCGCGCGGTCGATCCCCCTCCGCGCAGGAAACGTCGCCCTGTCCTGTCGAAACTGCTGTTCGAGTTCTTCAGCTGGTTCGTCTTTCTGGCGCTGATCTCGGCCGGCGCGGTCGGTGGTGTGTTGTATCTGCTGCACACCCACTTCGACGATGTCGTCCGCCGGCATGTCGAGGGGAAATTCCGCGTCGCTTACCCGCATCACCTGGTCACGCTCCAATCCGCGCGTCGACTCGAGGGTGAAGGGATCGAATTGCGGGGACTGAAAATCGCCGAGCCCGATGCGAGCGGTGCCTTGAAGGTCGTCTTCGAGATAGACGAACTCCTGCTCCAGTGCAGCGCCAGCCTGGAGGATCTACTGTCCGCGAACATGGCTCCCACGCAGCTGCTGGTCCGGCGGATGAAATTCCATGCGCAGCGGGCCGAAGACGGAACCTGGAACGTGAGCCGGCTATTGCCGCTGCCCCGTTTCAGTCAGCGGCCCTTGCCCATCGTCATCGAGGATTCGGAGGGAGAAATCCAGGTACATGGCGCTCCCTCGGACAAGCCGGTGGCCGTTTCCGTCTACCGGTTATGCCTGAGCCCACCCGGCTTGGTGCCGGGCACCGAGTCGACCCAGACGTGGACGGTCGACGGCCTCCTCAGCAGTGCCTTTGCCCAGCAGCTGGCGATCCAAGGACAATATGATCTTGCCTCGGGATTGTGGCACGCCAAGGGAGAGGTTCGGGGGTTGAAACGCCATGCCAGCCTCTTAACATGCCTCCCGCCGGAATCCGATGCCTATGCCGGCCTGTGCGAAGCGCTCGATGTGTCCGTCCAGGCCCGCTTTGAAGCGTCGAATCAGGAGGTCAGCGGGGCCTGGTGCCGCTTCACCGTCGAGGGTGAACTATCAGGTCGCATTGAGGATCCGCGGCTGCCTGTCCCGCTGACCGATGTGAAAGGTCGTTTCCGCAGTGACGGGCAATCGCTGGAAATCACGGAGTTTTCCGCGATGGCGGGCAGCGCGATGATATCCGGCGACTGCCGCTTGGCCGGTTTTTACGAAGATGCCCCCTGTTCGCTCCGCGTGTCGGCCCGGCAGTTTCCCGTGGACCGACCGCTGGTCGACCTGCTGCCGGCGGAATGGCGGTCACTGGGCGACAAGATTGCACCGCAAGGCATCGTGGACGCCGAGCTGAGCCTCATTTTCGATGGCCGGACGGTCAAGCACGAGGCGGATGTCACCTGCCGCGGAGTTTCCTTCGCTTATCACAAGTTCCCTTACCGGCTGGGCAACGGCGAAGGCAAGATCCTCTGGCGAAATGGAACGTTGCGATTCCAGGACTTCGTCGCCTATGCCCACGACTCCGCCGTCTCGATCGAAGGCGAGATCGAGAACCCCGGCCCGGACTACACGGGCTTTGTCAAAGTCCAGACCCGACAACCGGTCCGCGTCGACGAACGGCTGGTTGCGGCGCTGCCCGATTCCGCTCGGCGAATCGTGAACCAACTGCAACCTCAAGGCGGCCGCGTGACGGCTGTGGCGCGATTTGAACGCCATGGCGGCACCTCGCCGGTCGCGACTCGGCACATCCAGATCTCGATCGAGGACGGCGCCATCCTGTACGCGTTGTTCCCTTACCCGCTGTCGAAGATCTCGGGCGACCTCGTCATGCAGGACGACCGGTGGACCATCGAGGGATTAGAAGGCGAGAACGACAGCGCCCGCGTCCGCTGCACCGGCGGATGGGGTCCAGACGAATACGGAGTCACACAGCTATCGCTTAAGTTCGACGCCGATGACGTCCCGCTGGAGGACGAGTTGCAGAGGGCCTTGCGCCCGGACGCCCAAGCGGTCTGGCGCAGCCTGCAGCCCCGAGGCACACTCGATGAAGTGAACGTGGCCGTCCAATTCAACCAGGCCACACGGCAGACATCCATCCACGCCATGGCCACAAAGCGCCCTGCGGCGGGCGATGTCGCCGGACGAACCATTACCCTCAAACCCACCTGGCTGCCTTACCAGTTTGACGACGTGGAAGGGACCATCGATTTCCAGGATGGCGTTACCCGGTTTACCGGCGTCCGCGCCCACCACGGGGACGTGCTGTTGCTGCTCCGTGGCGAGGCGTCGACCACATCCGAGGGGACGTGGCGTGTCCGAGTCGAAAACCTGGAAGTCGATCGCCTGGAAGTCACCCGGGAACTGCTGGCCGCGCTGCCTCGCCGGATCGGGGGGGCACTCGGCCGTCTCAACTTGTCCGGCCCCATCAATATGAACGGCTCGCTCGATCTGGAGGGCACTCGCGGAAACACGCAGCCTGTATCTTCCCAATGGGATCTCGACTTCTATGTCGCCGGCGCGAGCATGAACTGCGGCATTCGACTCGATCGCATTCATGGCGGCCTGAAGCTGGCGGGTGTCAACAACGAACGCGGCTTGGCCAGCCGCGGGAATCTCCATGTCGATTCCTTGCTCTGCGAGGGAATTCAATGCACGCAGGTCCAGGGTCCGATCAGCATCGACGACGAACGGCTCGGGCTGGGCGAATGGATCACGCGCGAAGACCCGAATGTTAAGCCAGATAATATTCGCGCCCGTGTGTTTGGCGGCGAACTGCTCGCCAACGGCGAAGTAGGCTTGAGTGGGGATCATCCGTTTCGGATCGAAACGGGGCTGTTCCATGCCGATCTGGGAACCATTTCCCGCGAGGTGTCGGCCAACCGCCCGGGTTTATCCGGCGACACGCGGATTAATCTGCAATTGGCCGGGAACAGTAAAGGCAAACACACGCTGCATGGAGCGGGCAGCGTCCAGCTCACCAACGCCGACATCTATAAACTGCCCGTCATGGTCGACATGCTTAAGCTGCTTCGCATCAAGCCGCCCGACGGTACCGCGTTCACGTCCAGCGACGCCCGCTACCGCATCGAAGGGGACCGCATCTATTTCGATGAAATCGTCTTCAACGGAGACGTGATTCGCCTGGATGGAAAAGGCGATATGACACTCAACCGGGCGTTGAATATGACGTTCTACACATCGCTGGCCAGCAACCACTTCACCGACCTGCTGCAACCGTTCAAAGAAGTCGGCAAACAGGTTCTGGAAATTCACGTGGCCGGGACCGTCGACAACCCCCAGGTAACCAAGGAACCACTCCGCTCGATTCGGGAGAATATCGAAAGCATCTTCCCGGTGACGAGTCCCGCCGGGCCCCCTGCCATGTCGCGACTGCCCCTCCCCCCCGAGGTGCTCAACGGTGGCACGCCCGCCCGGTGACGTCGGCGTGCGGCGCCGATTCCACCTCCCCTTCCTCGTGGAGAAAACGGGTACCATCATGAGTGCAGGCTTACTCGGAACAGTCGGCAGTGTGACCACCGGCCAGTTGCAGCAGCTGCGCGCCGTCGAGACGGATCGCACGGCTCGCGAAGCCACACGGGACGCCACGGTCGCGAATGCGAATCGGCGCGCCGAGAACGCCGCGGGCGTAGGCGAGATGGAGCAGGAATCCGCCGTCTCGGAACGCGACGCCGATGGACGACGATTGTGGGAACGACCGGATCCGACCGCACCCGATGAAGAGGCGGATTCGGCCAGCGGACCGACTGCCGTGGCGAGCCTCGACCCGTCCGGCGACTCGGGCACACTCCTTGATCTGACCGGCTAAGTCTCGCACAGCAGCCAGGCGACTGGGGTTGATCGCTAGTTCATTCCGGCGCCAGCATGCGTAAATGGCGAGTCGGTCGAGGATTACGGCTTTACGTCGGAACCATCGGCTCGGCTCGGGGTGATATTGTCGAATCTCACGGGGGCCCTAGAATCTGCGTACTGCGAGAGAGGACCCCATGCCATCCACGAAGATGCTGCGATTCACCAAGATGCACGGTGCAGGCAACGACTACCTGTACGTCGACTGCATCTCCCAACCGCCGCCCGCGGATCCCTCCGCTTTGGCCCGCGCGATGTCCCACCGTCATTTCGGCGTCGGTGCCGATGGGATCATTCTGATCCGCCCGTCCGAAAAGGCCGACGCCCGCATGCAGATGTTCAACGCGGATGGCAGCGAGGCCGAAATGTGCGGGAACGGCATTCGGTGCTTCGCCAAATACATCTATGACCACGGCATTGCCCCCCGCGATCGGTTGCACGTGGAAACCGGACACGGCGTGTTGGCGTTGGATGTCGTCGGCAAGGTACAAGGTAAGGTCAACCGCATCCGAGTGGACATGGGCGAGCCCATCCTCGAAGCGGCCAAGATCCCGACTCGGCTGCCGGGCGATCCCGTCGTCAATCGGGAACTCGAAGTGGCGGGGCGCCGATTGCAGGTAACTTGCGTCTCGATGGGAAATCCGCACTGCGTGGTTTTCATGGACCCGGCGAACGGTCTGGGGTTGAATGACGACCTCGTGCTCGGCGTCGGCCCTCAGATCGAAACCCACCCGCTGTTTCCCGCCCGCGTGAACGTCGAGTTCGTCGAGGTCCTGGGACGCGGCGAAGTGCGGCAGCGAACCTGGGAAAGAGGCTCCGGAGAAACGTGGGCCTGCGGTACCGGTGCGAGCGCTGTCTGCGTTGCCGGTGTGCTGACCGGACGCACGGAGCGCCGACTGCTCAACCACTTGATCGGCGGCGACCTGGAACTGGATTGGGACGCCCGCACGAATCACGTCTTGATGACCGGACCCGCCGTCGAAGTATGCACCGGCGAATGGCCCCTGGATTGACAGCCAGCAAGGACTCAGACGGATGCGGATTCGCAGCAGGATGCTCAACAAACTCGGCGGACTGGCGATCGCCGAATTGACACGCCATTGGATGGCGACACTTGAATATCGTGCCGCGCTGTACGACCCTACGGTCGATCCCATTCATCCGGAATTTCAAGGGCCTGCCATCTTTCTGTTCTGGCACGAGTACATCCCCTTCCTGTTCTATTTGCGCGGCAACTGCAATACGGCACTGCTGATCAGTCAGCATCAGGATGCCGAATGGCTGTCGCAGGCTGCCCGCTACATGGGCTTCCAGACCGTGCGGGGCTCTACGAACCGCGGAGGAGTGGTGGCGTTGCGCGAGATGTTCCGCAAGAGTCGCATCATGAACCTCGCAATCACCCCGGACGGCCCGCGCGGCCCTCGGCGTCGTCTCGCTCCTGGTCCTATCTACTTGTCCTCGCGTTTGGGCATCCCGCTGATCGTCACGGGCCTGGGCTATGATCGCCCCTGGCGGAATCCTTCGTCCTGGGATCGCTTTGCGGTCCCGCGCCCGTTCTCACGGGCTCGGGTCGTAGCCAGCCCCCGCATTCAAATCCCGCCCGACCTCGATCGGACGGAACTCGAGGAATGCCGGGTCGCCGTGGAACGCCTGCTGAATCGCCTGACGACCGAGGCCGAGAACTGGGCCGAATCCGGCGCTCGCCTCACCTGCCAGCTACCAGTTCGCCGCGAAGGTATCCCCTGGTGGGTACAGCGACGGGCTGCTTAAGCCCCCGTCTACGTCCAGCGAAACCAGCGCAGCGCCAGACCCGACGTCAGCAACCCCCAGCCGACCAGCCAGGCAATCCGCACGAGCTGTGCCGGCGAAGTCAGCGGCACGCCTTCCAACATCGTCGCGCGCAGGCCATCGATCAGCGGCGTCAGGGGCAGCGCCTGAATCACCGGCTGCAAAAAATCGGGAAATCGCTCCGAAGAGAAAAACACTCCAGAAAACACCCACATCGGCAACATCACCAGATTCATCAGCCCCGATACGGTCTCGATCGTGTCAGCGCGGCTCGCCACCAGCAGCCCGATTCCAGAAAACGTGAAGGCACCAAGCAGAATCAGCGCCACTACCTGCAGGACGCTCCCCTGCACGGCGACACCGAACACCAGCCAGGCGAACAGCAAAATGACCAGCACGCCGGGGATCATGAACAACAGGCGGCTGATGATCACCCCGGCCAGGAAGTGTGACCGCTTCATCGGCGTGGCCACGAGACGTTTCAGCAGTTTGCGAATTCGCATATAGACAATCGCGAAGCCAACGCCCCAGAGTCCACCCGCCATGATGTTCATGCCCAGCAGGCCCGGTACCAGGAAATCGACGTAGCGGCTGCCCGGCTCCTCAACCAGCTGATCACTTACCGCGATCCAGTCCTTTCGACCCGCCGCCCGCTGCAGGGCGTCATCCACACGCAAGCGGGCCAGAGCACTTTCCGGTCGCGTCGGATCATACAGATAGCGATACGACTCCACCGTACCCGTAGATTCCCGGCTTGCGTCGTCCGCACCGGCCGGTTCACCGGCAGTCCCCCCAGTCCGTCCTGCAGCATCCGTCCGTCCATTCGTCAGCACAATCAGATCCGTGCGCGCTGTCCGTAGCCGCAAGAGTGCCTCCGACTCCGATACGACATGAACCTCAAAACCCGCATCGTCCGCCAACCGTTCTTGAATCCGCTGCGCCCCTGGACCTGGCACGGTGTCCAGCACGATGCGGGTGACGGGCTTGTTGCGGAACGCAACTCCCAACGCCAACACCATCAGCACCGGAAAGGCGTAACTCCAGAAAATCGCCTCGGGCTGGCGCACAAATTCTTTCACGCGCGCGACAATCAACTCGCGTAGCGGAGAGTAGCGCGGCGGTTCCGCACCAGGGGGGGCCGACGTCATGTTGCCGCTTCATCCTGTAAATGCCGGCCGGTCAGCTGGACAAACACGTCCTCTAGACTGGCATGCCGGGTAGTAAGACTTGCCAGGCGATGGCCCTGCCGCTGGAGCAGAGCCAGCAGCCCGGGAATCGCGACATGCGGTTCCCCCGCCGACAGAGTCACTTGTCCATCGTTCAACCGCACCGCTCGGACGGACGGCAGTTGGCTGAGCTGGTCCTCGACGAGCGCCGGGGCCCCCTGGTCACTGTCCGTGCGGAATTCGATCACGTGCTCACCACCCAAGCTAGAAATCAGCTCGTGAGGCGAACCCAGGGCAATGACTTTGCCCTGGTCGACAATGGCGACACGATCACACAGACGCTCCGCTTCATCCATGTAATGCGTCGTCAGCAGGACGGTCCTTCCCTCCACACGAAAGCCGCGAATGATCTCCCACAGTTGCCGACGTGAAGTCGGATCGAGGCCGGTCGTCGGTTCGTCGAGAAACAAGAGCTCCGGATCTCCCACCAGCGCCGTCGCGACGGCCAGCCGCTGCTTCTGCCCGCCGGATAACTTTCCGACCCGCGCCGTCGACTTTTCCTCCAGGGACACACGCTGTATGGCCTCCTGCGGCTCGATCCCCCGCCGGTAGAAGCTGCGAAACAGAGTCAGCGTCTCTAGCACCGAAAGGCGTTCGGACAGTTGCGTTTCCTGGAGCGACACGCCAATCCGCTGCCGAATGGCATCGCCGTCGCGCCCCCACTGCTCGCCCAATAACTCGACATGCCCCGAACTGGGCTCGAGCAGCCCTTCCAGGATCTCAATGGTAGTCGTTTTACCCGCGCCGTTGGGCCCCAGCAGCCCGAAGCACTCGCCGGTCTCGACCCGCAGATCCAGCCCACGCACGGCATGCACCGGCGGCTTACCCGCATAAGTCTTGTTTAAACCTTCGCAGACAATCGCCCAGCTCATGGCGGCATTATAGTGACCATGCCCGCCACCGGCAGTACTCGTCGAGCGCCCGACCTGGCGGCTCTCCACGCTGCGTTTCATCCCCTTGGCGTCTCTTCCGCCTCACGACTAAAATTCAAGAAAACCAGAGCGTGACAATCCAGCGTGACAGTTCTCAGTCGACGGAATGGGAGCAGCCAGATCATGAAAACGCCCGAAGGTGAATTTCTGGGAGCGCGGCGGCGAGCCTTGGAAGATGCTTTTTTCGCCGAGCGAGACCGCCAGCTGCTCGAGCGCCTGCGTAATGAATTGTGCCAGTTGGAAGAGCAACAGCACCTCGCCCATGTCTGCGGCGTGATCGACGAGAAAGTGCTCACCGACTTGCTCGCCAGTGGCGTACGAGCGGAAACCCTGGCCGCCGTCCGGCTGATTCCGCTCGTCGAAGTCGCCTGGTGCGACGGCCATGTTTCACCCGCCGAGCGCCGAGCCTTGCTCGAGGCTGCCGTGCAATACGGGATCAAGCCGAACACGGCCTGCCATGCCCTGCTCGACAGTTGGCTCGCACATCGTCCCGATCCGCGTATCGTCCAAAGCTGGAAAGAGTACGTCTCGGAACTAGCCAAGGCGATGCCGGCGGACAGCATGCAGAAAATGCGGGACGATTTGGAGAAGTATTTGCGAACGATCGCGCAATCCGCCGGCGGCATCCTCGGCTTGCAGCGGATTTCTAAGAAAGAACACGACACGATCGACGAATTGATCCGAGCCGCTCAGGCCTGATCGCGGGACAGTTTGAATGGCCATCATCCTGCCGGACGGTTTCCGCGCCGGTGTCCTGGTCAGCGGCGGACTGGACAGCTGCATCCTGCTGGGCCAACTGCTGGATGCGGGGCTCGACGTCATTCCTTTCTACGTTCGTACTGGTGTCGTCTGGGAGTCGCCGGAAATCCAAGCTGTCGCGCGTTTCTGCGGGGCGCTTTCGACAGAGCGACTCGCACCGCTCGTCGAACTCGAAATGCCGGTCCATGATCTGTACGCGCGCCATTGGAGCCTGACCGGCCGTGGTACTCCCGACACCGACTCGCCCGACGAGGCAGTGTATCTTCCGGGTCGGAACGCACTGCTACTGATCAAGGCCAGTGTCTGGTGCCAGTTGCATGACGTCCCGCAACTCGCGCTGGCGCCCTTGGGCACCAGTCCGTTTCCGGATGCGTCCGCAGAGTTCATTCGGAGTTTCGAGCACGTCGTCAATCTCGGCGCACCCCGCCCCGTCCGTATCGTGCTGCCGTTCGCCCACTGCAGCAAGCGCGAAGTCATGGAGATGGGCCGCCGCTATCCCTTGGCTGCCACCTTCTCCTGCATCGCACCGGTCGACGGCATGCACTGCGGAGCGTGTAATAAGTGCGCGGAGAGACAAACTGCCTTCCGCATGGCCGCGCTGACAGATCCCACCCGCTACGCCCAAGACTGATCCCGAACCAAGCGGATGCATCCCCGCTCCCCCCTTAGCGTGTTTCGCTAAAGGGGGCAGGTGCTTACCGAGGGCGACGACGCGAAGGGACTGCGGCGGCAGCGAGCAACTCCTCAGCTCGACTCAGCAGATACTCTCCCGAATCACTTTCGCACGAAGGTTCCGTCGACGGGTCGAACGCAGTGAAATGGCCCTGGCAATGTGGACAGAGAATCGAACGCCCCAGATACTCCAAGCGAACCTGCAGATTACGCCCACAAATCGGACAACCTTGCACGAAGTATGTGGCTCCGAACATGACCGAAACTCCTTCTCACGGTGGCCACAGCAGAAAAGACTTCGGTGGTGCATGCTAACTCATCCGTAGCGCCGTTTTCAAGCAGATTCTTCGCGGACGGCCATCGGATTTTTGCGCCTTTTTTGCATCGGCGACTTCGTCAATATTCTTTCCCCATGTACCGATATTACGGTATGCGGACTTTGTAACGCATACCCGTTGGGCAACCGTCGGCCATGCTTGCCCGCATGCATCTCCTGCAGGAGTTACCATGACGCACCAAACTTGTCGCGATCGCCGTGCGTCATCCGCTGGCCTGCCGGGTCCGCTTCCTATGCTGCCTACTTCGCGCCGAGCATGGACGCTAGGGATGCTATCGCTGCTAGCGCCGGCCGGGCTTCGCGCTGAGCCGAGCCAACCGAGCTTGCCGACCTTTGACACCATTGCCTCGCATGTGCAGCAATACTTTGCCCGAGTGCGCGACCACCGGGATTTCGACCTCATTTCGCGATCCCAGGTAGCGGAACTTCTGGGCCAACTTCAAAAACTGGGATGGCAGCCGCCTGACGGGCCGCAGTTACTGGAGCGAGTGCTGGCCGACCAGCATGTCTTGGTGCGGACGCTGCGTTCGCCGGCCGGCCGGACATTTCTTGCCAAAGTCGCCAGTCGGGATCTGATCTACGATCGGCTGGACCGCGTTTCCACCGTGTCGGGTGGGGCACGACTCATCCAGGATCTGGTCAAGCTGCCTGACGGAGAAAGGTACGCGAAGCCACGTTCGGGAGGCGGCGTGCCGGATCTGCTGGATTTGTTGCCCAAACATGCCTCCGGCAAGACGCGCAAGATTGCCGACTATGATAAGCCCACCGGACATCTGTAAACGGTGGAGGATCTACTGGAGGCACTCCGGCAGAGCTACGACAAGACCGTGACTCCGG
>JBFWYF010000085.1:0-13409 GCA_050186685.1 Pirellulaceae bacterium | reverse complement strand
AGCGAGGCCGCCGAGAGCCAACACATGAATGTCGTGAGGGACGGACAGCCACTAACGGCGCACGACGAGGTGGAACGACTCGCCGAGCGAGCCTGGGCTCCGGCCACCATCAAGACCATGCTGCACCGCCTGGTGAAGAAAGGCGTGTTAACCTACGAAATGGATGGTAACCGGTATGTCTATCGGGCACGCAGCCGACGATCGGATTGCGTGCGCCAGGCCAGTCGCTCCTTTCTGGAGCGCGTTTTCAACGGCGAGTCAGCTCCGTTGCTGACCCACTTTTTGCGCAGCGCGAAACTGTCTTCGAGTGAAATAGCTCAGCTGCGCAGGATTCTGGATGAACAGGAAGGTAAATCATGAATGGATTCACGACATGGTTGGCCGAGATCGTCGCCGACGCGGGTACAGCAGGCGTGGCGTGGGCGGCCGATGCGACTCTCGCCGCGGCGGCCATCTCGCTAGTGGTGCTTCTTCTGAATGGCCTGGCGCGCCGCTGGTTCTCGGCGGATCAAATGAGCTGGCTGTGGGCGCTCGTCCTGCTGCGATTGGCGCTGCCTTATGCCCCTCCGTCCCCCTGGAGCATGCAGATGCTCTGGTTTATGGTCGGTTCGGAGAACTACGGAGTGTCCGCGGCCCCTGCCGGCGACGTCCGCATCTTACCGCCTGCGACGGCCCGGGCCGACGGACCTGTTTTTCGCACCCGTTTCCGCGCGAGCCAGTCGCCTCCCGCACATCCGGCCAGGCCGTTCTGGAGGGCCCTCACAGGCGGGTTGCCTCTTCTGCCCGCCATCTGGTGGACCGGCCTGGCGCTCAGTCTGACCTCAGCGGCCATCCGCCACGTTCGCTTTCTCGTCCGGTTGCGTCAGGGCCGTCCGTGCTTCGATCCGCGGCTGGTCGGTTTGTGGAATGGGGCCTGTCGCTCGGCCGACGTGCGGACCGGTATTCCGATCGTGATGTGGGACGGGATCAGTCACGCCGCGGTGGCGGGAGTCTGGAGGCCGCGCCTGCTACTCGCGCCCCACATGGCTGATCTCACCGATCAGCAATTGCACATGGTCCTGCTGCATGAAGCGGCTCACATTCGGCGACAGGATGTGGCCATCCAAGCCTTGTTGAGCCTGGTTCAGGCGGTCCATTGGTGGAACCCGGTATTCTGGCTCGCCGCGGCTCGATTCCAGAGTCTACGGGAACAGGCCTGTGATGCCCTCGCATTGCAGCGGCTGCCGGGGCATCCCGAGCGCGCATACGGAGAACTTCTGCTGGAACTCGCCGTGCGCCCAACACGCTCCGGCGGCTGGCAGGTTGCCCTGCCAGTTTCCCTGGCTGGCTTTCTCTCGACCATGGTGCGCACCCGGGCCGTCCGCAACCGCCTGCGCGCACTTCCCGTGGCGCTGGTTGCGCGAAGCCGTTGGCAGCCAGTTGGGGCCAGTGCGTGTCTGGCCTGCCTGGCCCTGTGTGGTCTCACGAGCGCGACTCCACCGATCACTTCCTCGCCCCGTGTTGCTCGAGCGTTGATTGTCGGTGAGCCGTACGGGAGCGGCGGAGTGCTGTCCGACACGGCCGTGTCGGCGCCCATCTGGAACGAACCCCTGGAGATGCGCTCCTACGACCTGGACCCGGCCATCGCTCGCGTTGCCACACAAGTGGAGAATCCATCCGAAGCCCAAACCGAGGTGCACACTGTGTTGTCGATGATCGTTCGTGGATCCACCGGGCGTTTCGACGCAGTCACGACCGAATGGCTCACTGACCATCTACAGTTCGATGGTCCGGTCGCCAAGCTGAACGCGCCGGCTATCGTCCACCAGCGAATAGAGCGAGTTCTCGACGCCTGGGCCGAGAGCGGTCTGGTGCAGACGTCGATTCGCGTACGGCTGATATCCGATGAACGCGATCTCGCCGAACACATCGGCTTTGTGTGGCAGCAACTGTCGGCCGAGGACCTTGGCGTGCCGCAGCCGACCGACCTTCAAAGCGAACCGGGGCCTGTGGTCCGGGCCCGAGCCACGGTCGAGGAGGTTCTGCCCGTGGCCATCGCGACGCTGACGAGCGGTCAAGTAGATACGCTGATGCGGGACGTTCAAACGTCCTCCCGAGGCATCGCCGTTCAACTGCCGACCGTCACCTTGTTCAATGGTCAGGACGGCACGATCCAGGATTGTTGGCGGCGCCCTTTTGTCACCGGGATCGACGTGGCCGAGTCGGGCCTGAGCCAGTCCCAGATTTCGGTGATCGAGGAGGGGACCAAGCTGATTGTGCGCGCCACTCGGCTGCCCGGTTCTGACGATACGCGCCTCGGTGCGCAAGTCGAATTGAGCCAGATTGAGGAAGTTCGGAACCTGGCCACGAAAGTCCGCGGTAAACCGCAGGTTCTGCAAGTCCCACGGGTCCGCCGCAGTCGGATTGACGTCGCTGCCGACCTGCTGCACGGCCAGTCGTTGCTGATCGGCTGCCTGCCGGCGTCGGGACAGAACACGTACTCCTACGTGCTCGTCACCGCGCTGGCACTCGAGCCGTAGGTTCGCCGGAAGCGGCCCTAACCGATGAGCTCGGCAATTGGCTGTCCCTGATCGACAATCGGGGTCGGGCGACCGTTGAAGTCTTCGATCAGCACATGGGACGAATCGATGCCCAGGTGATGGTAGATCGTGGCCAGGAAGTCGCCTGGACCGCACTTGCGTTCGATGACATCCTCGCCGCGCTGATCCGTGGCGCCGATAACGCGCCCGGTCTCGATCCCGCCGCCGGCCCAGATATTCGAGTAGGCGCGCGGCCAGTGGTCGCGACCGGGTTGCAGGGTGCCGGCGGGAGCGCTGGCGTTACCTGCGCCGGTGCTGGGCTGATAGTTGATTCGCGGCGTCCGGCCAAACTCGCCGGTGACGACGACCAACACGCGTTGATCGAGCCCCCGATCGTAGATGTCTTCGATTAATGCCGCGACGGCCTGATCGTAGGCCTGGGCCCGGAACCGCAGCGCGTCGAACACGTGGTGATTAACCGCATGGTCGTCCCAATTCTGGACTCGCCCGCACAGGGGCCCGTGCAGGCTGGTCGTCACGACGTCGACACCGGCCTCCACCAGCCGTCGGGCCATCAGGAGCTGCTGACCCCACTGGTTGCGCCCGTACTTCTCGCGGACTTTGTCCGACTCCTTGGTCAAGTCGAAGGCCCGTTTCGTCTGGGGATTCGTCAGCAGGGTCATCGCCTGCGACTCAAACTGGTCCAACGCACCCAGCTCCCCTTGCCGGTCGAACGCGCGCTCCAGCGTGTCGATGCTCTGCCGCAGGGAAACTCGCCGTTCCAGCCGCCGGGCCTCGCCCGGTTCGTCCATGCCGATATTCGGTACGGAGAAACTGGGTTGATTCGGGTCACCATGAACGGCAAACGGCGAATAGGCATCGCCCAGATAGGCCGGACCGTTGTACTCGGTGGGCGGATTAACGCCCACGTACGCTGGCAGCGGATTCGACCGCGGCGGGCCTTGTGAGCGAAGGTAGTTGGTCACGGACATCCAGTCCGGCAAGCGGGGCTTGGGCTTGTCGCGCGTGTCGGAATCGCCCGACAACATCTGCATGGAACCTGCGGGATGCCCGCCCGCTCCCTGTTGCATCGACCGCAAGAGGGCAAACTTGTCGGCAATGCGAGCCTGCAGCGGCAACAACTCGGTGAAACGCACTCCCGGTATTTTCGTGGCAATGGTCCCGAACGGTCCCCGATAGTCGCTGATCGCCTCCGGTTTGGGATCGTACGTGTCGATATGCGAACAGCCGCCTGGCAGCCAGACCATGATCACGGCCGTCTTACTGCCCGCCGCCGCCTGAGGGCTTTCGGCTCGCAGACGCAAGAGTCCGGGGAGACTGAGGCTGGCGAAACCGCCCAACCCGAGACTCAGGAAGCTGCGGCGGCTCAACGGTCCTCGGCAGCGAGTTCTTTCGGTGATGTGTGCGTTCATGGCTTCTCCGCCGGCATAACCCGAATCGTAATAGGCTGGGAAACGACGATGTCGACAATGTCTTTGGGCTGAGCCTGATCCGTCGCGGCCTTCACGCGGCGGGCCGCTGCCTCGACGGCGGCGACCGCCGACTTGTGTTTGTCCGCGGCGGCTTGAGCCTTCTGTTCCATCTCGGCCTTGCGCTCGACCGGAGCGGCCTGCGCCTCTTCGGCCGCCCGCTTGGCCTCGGCAGCCAGCGCCGCGGCATCCTGCTCGGCTTTCGCCCGCAGCACTTCGGCCAGCTGAATCCCCTCCGGGTGGTAGCGATACTTTGCCACGGCACTGCCATAGAAAGCAATCCGGTAGTCACCGGGAGCCGTCTTGAGGGCGGCCAGGTCGAGCACGGCTTCCGCCGCGTCGGCCGTCAAGGGCAGATTGAATGCCGGCATGTGATCGAATCCGGCTCCCAGTGTGCGCACGCTCATGGCGGCACCGGAGAATTCGCACCGCCGCGTCTGAATCAGCGGCACGGTCAGTTTCTGACCTGCCACCACTTCCCACACTTTGTCTTCCGCGGGAGCGATCGTCAGCGGCGCCTGCTCGGAGCCGTTCACGGAGACCGGAACATCTGCCAGCAGCCGAGGCTGGGGAATCTCGCTCCAGTGGTCCTTCACGGGCCAAGCCACCGATGCCAGCCGGCAAGGTCGTGTCACCGTCGCACCGCCGATCTGAGCCCGTCCTACGAACGATACGCTCGCCAGCGCACGCGGCGCGTCCTGCCGAGCGGTAACCAGCATGATTCCCCGCGACTTTCCCGCCGGGATCTTCAGCCCGGTTGCCGTTACTCCATCCGGGAGGCCCGCCATCTCCAACTCGATGTCGCCATCGAAACCGTCTCGCCGCAACGCGACGACTTCCAGCGGCATCGTCGCCCCGCCCCGCAACGAAAGCGGCTTCGACAGGTCGTTTCGGTCTCCGTTGCGGAGCTCCATATGCAGGGCCCAGGCGGCCAGAGCAAAATCAGGCGCGGCCTGGCGGATTACCAGACGGTAGACGTTCTGTGGATCGTTGCGCGTGGCACCGAACAAGTCACGCAACTGGAGGCGGTACTTGCCGTCTTCCTTGATCTCGAGACGTCCCAGAATATCGGGCGAACCGCCATCATAGGGAGGGCCATCATACGAGTAAAAGTTCGAGGACGGCTTGATCGGGCTGGCAATATCCGAAAACTCCGCTACGTCCGTTACGGTGGCGGCTTCTCCATCCCCGCGGACCTGCTGGACCACAGCGAAGGGATCCGTCGGCCGCCCCAACCGCTGCGACGCAACTTCGATCCACCATACCTCCCCCTTCTTGGCCGTGAACTCGAACGTGTCCACGTCCGCCGCCGGGAAAAAGCTGCCGGCCACGTCGCATGGCAACGTGACGGTCTGCACGTCGCCCGCACCCGGGTCGGGAGTCGGTTCCGTCCGGGCAGCCTCCGGCGCGAGCCCGACGGGCGGCCACGAGAACGCGCTGACGGTTTGCGTCGATGGAATACGTGAGGGCAGGGGCGCCTCGGCCCCGATGTCGTGTACGACGAGTCGGTAAAAATGTGTCTCGCCACCTTGGAACGTCAAATCGTGGATCTTGACCAGGTACTTGCCGTCCGCCGGTACCGCAAAGCTAAGCAGTCCCCCTCGCCGCTCGACAACCAGGTCGTTCCCTCGGGCGTCCGCCAGGATGACGACCGGTGTCAGTTTCGATTCGATTCCCCGCGCGGCACAGTCCACGACGATGCGCTGGCCCTGGCGGGCGTCGAAGCGGTAGTAATCGATCGCGCGGGGCGTTACTGACGCGTTGCAGACCGTGTTCAACGCCAAGTCCATCGCCGATTCGACGGACGTATTGGGCTGTCGACGAATCGTCTCGGGCAAGTCGCTCACGTGGAACACCCGCGACGTAGACAGGCCCAGCCGGCACATGACGCGGGCCTCGTACAGCCCGCGGGGAGTCTGGGGAGCAATCGCCACGATGAAACGCGCGCCGCTGCTGTCCGCTACGGGCCGTGCCGTAATGCGCGGATCCGAGAAATGCAACTCGGTGACATCCTCCAGGTTCTCGCCCGTAATGGTCACCTCCACCTCGGTACCCACCTGGCCGCCCATCGGCACCGTCGTCAGGAGACGAGGTGCCGGGAGACAGACGGCCTGGGCGGGCAACCGGGCGGCACTTGGGATGCCGAGCACCAGAAGCGTGACCAGGTGCACCTTCCACGAGCGGATCAGCAGGCAACGGTTCGACGGAACCAGCAACGGCATGTTCACATCCCCACTTAGTGGTTGAACAGGAACTCCTTCGTGTTCATCAGCGCCCACAGCAAGTCTTCGTACTTTTCGCGGCGCGCCCGTCCGGCCTCGACCGGCTTGCCGGCGGTATCGAGCAGCGGCTCCCCAAGGTATGCGACGGCCGTGACCAGTTCCTCCGGTTGCGGCGCCCTCGAATACGCGGCAAGGTACAGCTCCCGGACATTGTCGGCATCCGGTCGGCCGTTCTTGGCCAACTGGTCGGCCCGGCCATTGGCGGTGCCCAATTTGGACTTGATGTCACCCGAATTGAGCAAGTGGAGGCTCTGCGCCAGACTCGACGACTGGATGCGCTCGCATTCGCAGACGCTCGCGCTATCGGGCCGGCCAAAGACCTTCAAGAAAAGCGAGGCGCGATTGTAGCTGTTGTCGGGCAAGGCGATCGCCCGAGTTCCGGCCGGCAAGTTGGCGAAATCGGTGCGCGAACCGGCCAGCTTGTCGATCGCATCGAGCAGCACCTCGGCCTGCAGCCGCTTCGGGTAATACCTCGAGTAGTTTTGCTGATCGACCACGTTGTGCTCGTTCGTCGCGGCGCTCAACTGGTACGCTTGCGAGCGAGTTAGCACACGCACCAGCTCCTTCAAATCAAATCCGCTCTTAATGAAGTGCCGTTCTAGCGCTGCGAGCAGTTCGGGGTTCGTGGCCGGATTGGTGTCGCGGATATCGTCTTCGGGCTCGATCAGGCCTCGCTTAAAGAAGTGCTTCCAGTACCGATTGACGAGCGCTTTGGCGAAAAACGGATTGTCCTCGCGCCGCAGCCAGTCGGCCAGCACCAGGCGCGGGTCTTGATCGGGGGGGATCGGATCGATCCCGTCGCCCAGCGCCGACGGCTTAACGATCTCGCCCGTGCGTACGTTCTTGGCTCCCGCGACGCCCCGCTTGTGAAAGATGAAGTCTTCGCCGTTCACTTCGGTCGGACGCCGGCCAATCTGGCTGAAGAACGCCGCCAGTCCGTAATAGTCGTCCTGGCTCCAACGTTCGAACGGATGATGGTGGCACTGAGCGCATTGCATCCGCACCCCCAGGAACAGCTGCGCAACGTCCTCGATCTGGTCGTTCAACTGCTTTACGCGCTTGTACCAGGCGACCGGCGGATTCGCGACCACTGAGCCGGTCGCTGCGAGCAACTCGCGCACGATCTGGTCATAGGGTTTGTTCTCCAGCAAGCTGTCTCGCACCCAGGAGTGGAACGCGAAGTTCGACGTGATGTCGCTGGCGGCGTCGCGGCGGTTTTTCAGCAGCGCCGTCCATTTGTTGGCAAAATAGTCCGCATAGTCGGGGCTCCGGAGCAGCTCTTCGATCAGCTGGTCCCGCTTGTCCGGTGCGGAGTTCGCCAGGAACGCCTCAGCCTCCTCCACGCTCGGCAGGCGACCCGCAATATCCAACGACACGCGCCGCAGGAAGGTTGCATCATCACACGCCGGCGAAGGAGGCATTCCAATCTGGCGCAGCGACTCGAAGACATAGCGGTCGACGAAATTATGCTCAGCAGGCAGTTCTCCCAAAGGTGCGCCCAGCGGCACCAGGGCCGCATAGACCGCGATCTTCCCCTGGTAGCGGACCATGACGGACACATTTCCCGGCACATCCAGCACTCTTACCAGGCCTTGCGCCGAGGCTTCCGCCATGCCCTTGTCGTTCGACTCGAACAACGCCAGTTGTGTGACGTCCCTGACCGTACCGTCCGAATAGCGGGCCACGGCCTTCAGCTGTTGCGTCTCGTGCGGCTTGACGACGCCACGTGCCGGTTCCACGGCGAAAGAGACCAGTTGCGGATCGCTTTCCGTGTGATTCGGCATGCCCTGCGCAATCCACGTACGCAATATACGATAGGCCTCCGAATCTTCGTCCAGCCGCTTGCCTCCGCCGTGCGGCATTCGCGCCGTGGCCTTCATCAACAACAAGCTGGAGTCCGGTGCCGAAGGTGATACGCGACGGCCCCGTGCTTCCCGTACCAGGTGGTCGTAGTCTTCCTGCGGTTCAAAGCCGAGCAGCGACAGGAGAAAACCGTTCTGACCGTTGACCGCCTTGGCATGGCAAACGCCGATATTGCAGCCGGCTCGCGTCAACACGGGAACAACGTCATTCACAAAACTGATCGGATGTTCCGGTTCAGCCCCATTCACTGCAGGGACGCACAGCACACTCCAGGCCACGACTACCCAGAACGCGCCACGTCGACACCATGCGCAGGGGTACCGCCAGAGAGAGCAAGCTGGCATGGGCAATGGATCACTTCTCTTCATGCGGTCTTCCAGTAACAAGGTGGGGGCTGGTTCCGAGGAATCAGCCAGAAACCGGAAATCCAGGGTGGGCCTCCAGTCTTAACATCCTGGCACGAGCCGTGCAATCGAAAATCGACCAGAAAGCAGGGCTGGGAGCCGCGGGCGGACGGCCCGTCGGGAGCTCCATTCAAACCAGGCTCTGTCAGAAGACCGCGTGGCCCTCACCCTGGCCCTCTCCCGGAGTACCGGGAGAGGAGACTGAGGAATTACTTCGCCGTCGGTCGAGCGGGTTTTCCGACAGAGCCTAAGGGGCGTCCGGCAAGGGTGTGACTCGGACCGCGAACTCGCCCTGATTGTCGGATAACTCGGACGCATAGTCGTTGACTCGCAGGTACAGGGTGCCGCCCCGGCGCGGCGTCGTATCGAGTCCCGCTCCCACTCCGGCCGGGGTGAGTAACCCGTTCGCGGACGACGTTTCCTCCTGCTCGTCCACTAAAGCACCCAGCAGCATGCCAAGCGGGCGCCCGTCGCAGTAACGTAGAGTGACGCCAGTCGGCTCGGTCCACCAGTCCCGCGGTTCTCGGGCGACCACACACCGGCCGGATGCTTCAATGCGATATCGGACGCCCGCCTCCAGACGCCAACCGGTTGACTGCCAGCCGCGGTCGGCGGCAACCGATACTCGCGCCCCTTGGCTGGGCAGCGCCGCCACCGGCTTCGGCTGAATGGCCTCGCGCGCCACGTCGTAACCATAGTCGAGCCGGGAGGTGAATAGTTCCCATTCCCGGCGAAGCTGGCCCGCATCCACAGGGAGCCGTGCCAGGAAATCGCTCGAGAAGTCCCGCCCCCGAGACCGGACTTCCTGCGGTAGCTTCCGGAATGGGCCGCGGTATCGGGGATGTCCATCGAAAAAGGCGGCTGCGGCCCAACTCCAGCCGTACGCCTCGACGCGCAAGTGCGATTGGGGACCGTAGTTCATGATTTCGGGGAGCGTCAACGTCTTAGATTGAAGGGCAGCATCGCGTACGATCTTGATACGCCCCCACTCTTCGACCTCCCGCTTGTCGCCCGGAAAATAGTTGAGCCGTAACGTCCCCTGCCGCCATTCATGGGTGGCGAGCAGTTCCGCCACACCCTCGAAGTACCACGGCGGCCCCTCCCCGCCCAGCGCCGTGTGGACAATCGCGTGCGTGCCTTCGTGCAGCAGCAGATGCCGGCGGTAGTATGCCGATGGTTGCTCATACAACCACAGCTGCGCCCCTCGCTGGTAGCCGTTCGGAAAGGGAGGCAGATTGTCCGGCAGTAAGCCGGCGCGCACAAACCTCGCTTTGTCCTGCATCAGCGCGCCGATATTCACCCAGTTTGCTAGACCCGCCGCGGGAATATCAAAGTACTCGCACCACTGAGGCACGGCGGCGTCGAACACATACGGCAATTCGTCGACCTCGGACGAAGCGGGCAGATCGGTATACAGGATCAAGTGCCGCCCACTCAGCCGGCGCAGACCCGCGGCCCGCACCGCTTCTTCGTCCACCGCGGGAGGGTCGACGCGCCCGACTGCTCCGGGACCTTGACACCAGGCATCCCCGGCTGGACAGAGTATGCCCAGCACACACAGCCATACGCCACCTCGCAGAACGGGTCGCAGGCGATCTCGCCTTGGCTCACGTCGGCGCACGTGCCATACCTCTCAGCGTCGATCCCTTGGAAAACAACCCCGGTACGGATTGCTACGGCGAACTATTACGGCGAGGGAAGGGTATTCGCGGGCGGGCCACGGCGTCCGAGACCCAGCTCATCCGCAATCGCAGCCATGGCATCGGCGACAAACTGGATATGGTCGTCCCAGGGTACTCCCAGATCTTCCGCGCCACGATGCATGTCGTCCCGACTGACCGCTGCCGCGAAGCTCTTCTGCTTCATCTTTTTTTTCACGCTGGAGGCTTGCAGCCCCTGGATCCCCTCGGGACGCACCATCGCGCAGGCCGTGATGAACCCCGCCAGTTCATCGCAGGCATACAGCGCTTTGTCCAGTCTGGTGAGGCGCGGACAATCCGGCAAATAATCCGCATGGGACTTGATGGCGTAGATCACGTCAGCCGGATAACCGCGCTCGGCCAGGATCGCAGCTCCCTGCAACGGATGATGAGGAGGGTCCGGCCAGCGTTCGTAGTCAAAATCATGCAGCAGCCCCACTAATCCCCATTTGTCTTCGGGCTCGCCAAAACGCTGGGCGTAGGCCCGCATCGCCACCTCGACGGCGAGCATATGGCGACGCAGGCTTTCGCTCTGTGTGTACTCACAGACCAGCGCCCAAGCGGCATTTCGGCTGGGTAACGACGCCGACATCGACAGGTTATCCGGCATGATCGATCGGTGGTCTGCGGTGCACTATCCAAACGTCGAGCCCAGCGCAGCGGGAGTCGCGGGTGGCTGGTTCCGCCAGTGGCGATGGGAGAAAGGAACCCCGCTTAAGTGTCGATCACCTTGCGTGGCGGATCGGGTTTCTCTTCGATCTGCTGCAGTTCCCGTACCGGCTTCTTGTTTTTGTAGCTTTCGACTTCCTTTTCCAGTTGTTCGACCTGGTCTTTCAACTTCTCCTTCCCCAACTCGACGGCCTTGGTCGACCACTTGAGCGCGGTTTCGAAGTCGCCGGACTCCGCATAGCCGGCCGCCAGCGTACTCAAGATGTGCGGCATCTCGTAGTTCGTCAGCTCGCACGCCTACTTCCCCAGTTCGATGGAGCGCTTCGCGTCCCGCACCTCGTCGAACGGCGATGTCGCCAGGACCCAGGCCAGGTTGTTCAACATGCCGTCGTTGTCCGGCTCGAGCTTTAGTCCCGCCTCGAAATCGGCGATCGCCTCTTTGTGCTTGCCGATGCTCAACAGCGCGTCGCCCCGTGCCCGCAAGGCGCTGGCGTTGCTCTTGTCTTCTTCCAGCAGCGATGTAAAGACCTCGATGGCTTTACGCGGCCGTTGGTCCCCGACATAAAGCGTTCCAAGCTGCAGCCGAAACTGGGTGTTGCCAGGATCGTTCCGCAGCAGCAGCTGGATGTCGGCGATGGCATCCCGAAAGTTCCCCTCGGCGGCCGAAATCATGCTGCGGAGCAGCACGCCCTGGACGCTGTTACCGCGCGACTTCATGAATTTTTCCAGGTCCTCGCGTGCCGCCTTGTAATCGTCCTCCATCAGTCGCAGGCGAGCACGGGTGTACAAAGCGAGCAGGTTCTCGGGTTCGAGCTTTAACGCCTCGTCGAGGTCGGCGAGCGCCGACTTGTAATCGTCCTTGCGCTCGTAAACTCGGGCGCGCAGCGTGTGGGCATCCGCTGACTTCGGCTGCATCTCAATCACCTTGCTGGCGTGTTCGAGTGCCAGATCGTATTTGTCGAGATTGGCGAACGCCTCGACCAATGCCTGCCGGATCGCGAGATTGCTCGGATCTCGTTCCAAGAGCTTTTCGAAATCGGGAATCGCTTTGTCGAGATCACCGCGGGAGATGAAATGGGCCGCCCGAGCCTGCCATGCGCCGACATTGGTCGGATCGGTGTCGATCGCCTCGGTCAGGTCGGACAGTTGCTTGTCCGGATCCTGCTGCAACTGGGCCCGCAGCACCATCGCATCGGACAGTTTGCGCTTGTCCGAGCCGAACAGCTTGACCGCCTCGTCGAGCCATTCGCGAGCCTTATCGGCGCTGCCTCCAGGCAACAGCTGCAGTTTCGCGCCCAGCGTGTAGGCGTCCGCGAATTTCGGGTCTGTCTTGATCAGCTTCTCGAGATCGGCCAGGGCCGCCTGGCGGATCTGCCGCCAGCGCGGGCTCGGCGACTGCGTCTCGAAAATGGACTTCGTGAGGAAGGTGGCTCGCTGCCACAGGGACGAGACCAGCAATTCGCGGGCAAACGCCGCGTTCGTATCGTCCAGACCCTTCTGCAGCGCGCTTTCGGTCAGCTTGATGACCTGCTCCAGATCAGCCGGCGTCTTGTCCTGCTTCAGCTGGAATTCAGTGGCCTTGTCGAGATCCTCCTGCCCCTCGTTCTGGGCGTACAGGCCGGGGGTTAACCCCAACCCGCACCAAAACACCAACACCATCAGCCTCTGTAACATGGATCTAACTCCCTCTTTCTACTGCTGGCGACGACCCCGCGGTGCCCTTTCTCCGCAAACCATTATGCAGGAATGACGGGCTGGGAGCTATCCGAAAAGTTTCCGGCGGGTGGGCCCGGCGGTAAGATTGCACTCTGGTCACCGGGCCGAATTGGGAGAGGTCGACTTCGGAAGGACCGCGGAATCGTACGACGACCATCACGTTGTTCAGGAGCTGCCATGTCCCACGGGATGCGATTACTCGGGATTCTGTGCGGAGCCGCGCCGCTCGTCATGGCATTCGTTTCCGGCCCGCATGGTGGAGAGGCTGCCGAGCCCCCGGAACGCCGCTGGGTATATGTCCAAACCAACCTGCAAGTTACCGAAAACGCGGAACGGCTGGAAAAGGTGCTGCAACGCGCCCAAGCCGCCGGTTACAGCGGAATTGTGCTAGCCGACTACAAGCTGAATATTCTCGACCGCGTCACGGACAACTACTTTCGCAATGCCCAGCGGATTCACGACTTCTGCCGTGAGCGGAACCTCGACCTGATTCCCTCGATCGGTTCCTTTGGCTACAGCGCGGGGATCCTCGCTCACGATCCGAATCTGGCCGAGGGACTGCCCGTCCGCGCAATGCCGATGATCGCACGCGGCGGGCGAGCGGAACTGGCGGGCGCCGCGCAGAATCTGGTTCCGGGGGAATTCGAAGAGTACCGCGGCGATCGCTTCGCGGGGTGGAATTTCCAGGACGAAGCGGGGCAGGGCACGTACGTCGATCGCGAGGTGCGGCACAGCGGGCAAGCGTCGCTACGGATCGAGAATCCCT
>JBFWYF010000084.1:0-13503 GCA_050186685.1 Pirellulaceae bacterium | reverse complement strand
CGTCCATTCGTCAGATGCACGACCGAATCATCCGTAAACTCGTCCTTCACGACGCCGATATCGCCAACCGTCAGGACGACGCCGTCGGGCTTTGTCACCAGCGGGATCTGCGCGATCTGCTCGCCTGTAAGCCCCTTGTTCTTGCCGCGCAGCAGCACCTCCTGTGACGCGGTCTTCATACTGCCGCCTGGCAGCTCGATGTTCTCCCGCCGAATAATGTCCGCAACCCGCTGCAGCGACAACCCATACGCTCGCAGCGTCTCTTCGGATACTTCCACGTCTAATTGGAAGTCGCGAATGCCGAGCAGGTTCGTCTGGGAGACCGACGGCAACAGCAACAGGTCCTGCCGGATTTTCTCGGCAACGTCGCGGAGCGCCAGTTCGCTTTCGGGGGTGGAAAGCTGGGGCCCCAGCACGCCGACGCGGATGGCGACCTGCCTCAGCACGACCTGCTTGACAATCGGGTCTTCCGCGAGCTCCGGAAAGCTCGGAATGCGATCCACCTCCGATCGAACATCCGCCAGGACACGCTGGGCGTCCCGCACATGAGGTTCGATCTCCAACACGAGGTGGCCCGCCCCTTCCATAGCGACCGCCGTCTGCTTCTTGATGCCATTGATGGCTCGAACGGCCTCCTCGAGCTTTTGGCAGATCCCTTCCTCGACCTCTGCCGGACTGGCGCCCGGATACGGGACGCTGACGAGAACGATTTCGAGTTCGAACTCGGGGAATACTTCCCGTCGCATCAGGAACAGGCAACCTGCCCCAACGGTCAGCATGGCGACCAGCAGCGTGTTCAGTGCCGGGGAGTTATTGATCGCCCAACGTAAGAGTGACTTCATAGCGGTTGCTGGCGTACCTCCAACCCGTCCGTGGCAAAAGTCAGCGGGGTGGTCACCACCAACTCGCCTTTCTGTAACCCGCCAGGCTGCGTTTCCACCAGCCAGTAGGGTTCGTCTCCCGCCACGTCGATCCGCTGCACCAGCGCAACCTGGCGCAGAACTCGGAGGCGGCCGTCACGCACCACCCAGACCGTCTTGCCCGGGCGCACTGCCGAATCCGGGATCCGCACAATCTCGGCCTCGGGGTGGAGATGGATCTCGACGCCGACGTACATGCCCCGCATCAAGGCCGGCGGCCGCAAGGCGCCCCGCGCCGGGCCGGTAGAGTCCTGGCCCGACTCGGCAGCCGAGCTCACGTTCATCCGCGCCGCCTGTTGCGGATCACGGACCAGCACGCGGCACGGAATCGTACGAGTCTTGTCGTCCAGCCCGCTGCCTTCATAGCGTGACAACGCGCCTTTCCAGACATAAGTGCTCGTCCCGAGGCGATAGTCGATGGTGACCTCGGTGGCCGGCACTTCGTAGGTATCTCGCGATGTGTCGGGGACGGGTATCGCCTGCCGCCACAGCCACGCAACTTGCTCGAGCTTCAGGTCGCACCGCACTTCGACGGCCGAGGTGTCTTCGATCGTGACCAGCGGCGAACCACGCTGCACAAACGAATCCTGCTCGACCGCATCCTCGACCACGACACCATCGACCGGTGCCGCGATCCGAGCTCGCGACAGTTCGAGCTGCGCCTTCTTAAGATCCGTCGCGGCCAGATCCAGGGTGCTCGCCAGGCGAGCCCTGCGAGCGTCCAGCAGGACCTGCTGATTCCGCAGGGTCTGCAGCGCATTCCTCGCCGCCAACTCCGCCTGCTTGGAGCGATCCAGCTCCGTCTCCGACACGGCTCCCTGACTGATCTGCTGCAACCGCCGCACTTCGCTCTGGCGCAGCTGCATGTCCTCTTGAGCCAGCTGGACAAGCGAGTCCGTATTCGCCCGCTCGATTACCAACTCGGACAGCGACGCCCGAGCCTGCGCGACCTGGCTGGTCAGCCGTTCGACTTCCAGCTCGTAATCGCGGGGATCAATTTCCAGTAACACTTCGCCCTGGGTAACATAACGACCCGGACGACAGTTCTGGACCTTCCGAGTCACCCGGCCACTGACCTCCGCCGCGACGCGAATCTCGCGATGCGGGACGACCAGGCCGTCGACGCGGATGTTCAGCTGCCCGTCGTGCGGTACCACGACGGCCGTTTCCACCACGGGTATCAATTTCTCCGGCGGAGGCCCCGCGGGAACAGGCGGCCGATGCACCAGCATCGCATACACGCCTCCAGCCATGCCCAGGATCAAAAGGGACGCCAACCAGTTGGCCACCGACCGGCCAGTTATCCAGCGACTCAAGAGCAGCTACCTCGTGGGCCCAACGTACCGCGAACTCATGTTCTGGTATCGTAGACCGACCATCCCCAATTGACCACCCACAGCCGGAGCGGCCACCGTTTTAGGGGGATGCAAGATGTGGCCGCCGTGCGGGGCGAGGCACGCGGAAACCGCTGGATCGAGGGAGGCGCGCCGGAAAAATCAATCCTCGTAAGGGACCACTTCGACCGTGCGAGGGCGATGTGGAGCGCGCACTCGCCGCTGGCGGCGAGGTTCGTCGACGATGAACTTACCGGCCAGCAATCGGTAAAAGCAGAGGATGACGAAAGCGCCTGCCGTGGCTACGACAAGCCCCAATGGGCTAATCGGGGTAACCCGCTCGCCGGCATAGAAGTACGACACCAGACCGCACCCGATAACCGTCCCTCCGACTCCCATCAAGAGCGTCGCAACCGCTCCCCCCGGGTCCCGCCCAGGCATAATCGCCTTTGCCAGCAGACCTACCAACGTGCCAAAACCGATCCATACCAGCACGTCATTGGCCCACTGCTGGATAAGTGTCTGCATTTCTGGCTGATCGGGCATGCGTCCACCTGTGTGAGAGACTTCTTGTCTCTATCGGCGAGGTTATTACCGGAAAATCAGGAAAAGTCACCGGCGTCCGCCCTACCTCGCCGTTGCGAGCAAGATCGAGCTGTGCACGGCGCGAAAGGTAGGTGAAACGCAGAGACCGCCGATAGACGCCGAGAACCCTGCCTTACCCTGCGGTCTCCGCGGCCTCTGCGGGAAATCCGGCCCCCCCGTCAGCGACCTCTCCGAGAAAGTCAAAATATTTTCCCGTGTACTGGAAAAAGTTTTTCCGTATTTTTGAGTAGGTAATTCTCAATTTGGCGACAGCGTGGGCCGCCAAGCGTAGTTTTGTGCAGGCACGATATGCCATCTGATCCCGGGACAGGGGCTCGTGACAGCTCTTGCAAGGCGCTCTTTTTGACGTCGGGCGATCGGACTCCGTCGACTCGTTTTCGTGTCTTGCCTTTCCTCTCGCACCTGACAAAGGGGGGAATTTGCTGTCGCGTCGCCTCCAGTTTCCCGCAAAAGTACGACTATTTTCCGTGGATGGGTTTTCGGCCGAGCCAGATGCTGAAACGGGTGGTACGGCATGGGCATCTGGCATGGAGCCGCGTGCGCCCGGTGGATGTCGTTTTTATCGAGCGTGAATTGTTCGATAACGACAGTTGGGACATGGAAGACCGATTTCGGCGGTCTGCCGCGCGGGTGGTCCTGGATCTGGACGACGCGGTGTTCTTGCGATATCCGGAAAAAATGGATCGCTTGGCCCGCCAGGCCGATGTGGTGATTGCCGGAAACCCCTGGATTGCTCGGTGGGCCCACGAGCGGACCGACCGTTGTGTCGTGATTCCGACGGGTGTCGAGCTGGCGCGTTTTCCGGTTCGTCCGCTGTTCGTGACTCACCGGGAGCCGGTGATCGGGTGGATCGGAACGACTGGGAACCTGGCGTATCTGGAAGCCGTCGCACCGGCGTTACGTGCGTTGGCGCGGCGGCACGCTTATGAGTTGCGGATTGTGGCACCCGAGTGGAAGCTTCCGCCCGCCGTGGACTTGACGGGAGTCCGAGTACGATACATACCGTGGCATCCGGACCGCGAGGTCCAGGAACTTCATCAGTTCGATATCGGGATCATGCCCCTGTTTCGCGATCGGGAGTGGGATCGGTACAAATGTCCCACGAAGTTGATTCAATACATGTCGATTGGCATCCCGGCGGTGGCGACCCCTACCGGTTTTACGGGAGAGGTGCTGACCCATGGCAGCGACGGCTTCTACGCGGCAGACGCGAAGCAATGGGAGGACCATCTGGCGAACTTGCTCGTCGATGAATCCCTGCGTCGGCGTGTCGGACTGATCGCGCGGCGGACGGTCGCGGAGAAATACTGCGTCGAAACCAACTGGCCTCTGCTGGCGGCGGCGTTGCGGGGCGAGCCGCACGAACCCTGGAACAGCTTCTCGCTCAGCGACTTGGGTGTCATGAGCCACCCCGAGCCACTGCACGTCGCCGCAGCATCGCTGCACATCTGAAGTGTGCCACGACGCTCCGTCGTCGTGGAATCGAACACAGGACAACACCGGGCTTATGCTTGTGCTACGCTGATTACGACGGCGGAGCGTCGTACCACACTAGTCCACCGCACATTGCGTCCACTGCGGATGCTGTTCGGCGTGCTGGGCAATCTGCTCGAAAATCTCGTGGCGCGAGATGCGGGGCTGCCACGCAAACGCCTCCCGAGCGGGTCGGCTGTCCAGAATCAACCAGGGAACGTCACCTGGCCGGTCCGCCGGCTCGCGCCCCACGTCACGTTGTCCCCAGCGGGCGGCGCACCATCGAGAAAGTTCAGCCAACGAGAACCGATGGCTGCTTCCCCCCGCCACATTGAAAACCCTTCGCGCAGTGCCTGGGCGGTGCGTCATTTGTAACCAGATCAGTTCGGCCAGATCCTCGGGATGGAGGCAGTCTCGCACTTGTCGCCCTAAACCCTCAAAGCCGATGTACCGCAGAGGTCGCCGCTCGAACCAGGAGTGAATCCAAAACGCCACGATTCCCTGGTCGCTACGACCGAATTGCCCCGCTCCGGCCAGTAATCCGCACCGGTCAACCCAGATGGGGAACCCAAACGCGGCAGCGTATTCGAGCGCCAGCGTTTCCGAGGCGAGCTTTGATGCCCCATATAGCGACAGAGGTGGCTCAGTGGAAAACTCCTCGGTGAGCCCCTCTGCGCTGTACCCTCGCCCCAGCTCGTCCGCCTGCGGCTTCAATTGATCGTCTACAGCTTGCAACCGAATCTGCCGCATCGCCGGCACGGAGTAGACCCGGCTGGAACTGATCAGGACGAATCCTGCCTGGTGCTGTTTGCAGAACTCCAGAAGATTCAGCGTGGCCAACAAATTGTTCTCCATCAGTTGCCGGCTCGTCGCTTGCCCTGCACCACCCGCCAACACGCTCGGATTGGCCGATGCATCGATCACCCAGTCGACTCGCGGCAAGGGCTCCAGATCACTGGCCATCCGCAGGTCCCCGTGCCAGAACCGCTGACAGTGGCTCTGCGCCAGCTGACGGTTCAATTCGCTGCCGGGCCGGCTGATATTGTCCATCCCCAGCAACTCGATCTCCGCACGCCCCTCGGTGCGGAAACGCGTCAGACTAGCGAGCAGTCGCGAACCTACAAAGCCGCAGCAGCCCGTCACCAGAATTCTCATGTCATATGATTCCACGCGAAAATCGTCGATGCGGATCCACTTCCCAACGTCCACTGACTATCTTCCGGACGCCCTGCCTACGATGATGGGCACATGCAAGGCACGCCTCACGGACACCCCGGTCGCATTCACCAATGGCTCCATCGGTTCGAGGTGGATCGCGCCGTGTCCTTCGCTTTGGTAGCACGTGCCTGGCAATTTGTGGCCAGCCCCATCACGTCGCTTCTGATCGCCACCTTTTTCTCCGAAGAAACACAGGGCTTTTACTATACCTTCTGGAGTCTCATCGGGCTGCAAACGTTCACCGACCTGGGATTTCAACTCGTGGTCATTCATGTGGCCAGCCACGAGTGGTCGGAGCTGACCTTGAATGCGCAAAGAGTCCCGGAGGGAAGCCCAGGCGCCCTGGCGCGACTGGCCGGCTTACTCCGCCTGGTGCTCGCCTGGTATTGCGCAGCTGCCGCACTCTTCATTCCCCTGGTGGCGGTCGCGGGATACGTGTTCTTTTCGCGAGGGTCGTACCCCCTGCCCTGGGTCGGCCCCTGGTTGATGCTGGTGGTCTGCGCCGGCGCCTCGCTCTGCGTATCGCCGTTGGTCGCATTCCTGGAAGGCTGCAATCAAGTGGTGACCGTCCACCGCTACCGTTTGTGGCAGGCGATCACGGGAAACATCGCTGTCTGGTCCCTGATTCTGTTAGGCGCCGGGCTCTGGGTAGCCTGTGCCGCATCGCTCGTCCAGCTCGCCTGGGAGCTGTATCTGGTAGGAATCGTCTACCGCCGATTCTGGTCCACGCTCTTGGCGATCCCTGCCACAGGCTCAGGGATGGCCTGGACCAAGGATGTCTGGCCGTTGCAGTGGCGGGTCGCGGTGCAATCGATCTTCCATTATTTCGGATACCAGATCTTTGTTCCGGTCATGTTCGTTCATTCACCCAAGCTAGCCGGTCAGATGGGAATGACCTGGACGATCCTGACCGCTTGCCAGACCGTGGCGTTCACGTGGCTGCAGACTCGAACGCCTCGGCTGGGCATGCTGATCGCGCGCCGCCAGTACGGCGAACTCGACCGGCTGTTCTGGCGTTTGAGCGCCATTTCGTTCGGCGTGCTCAGCGGCCTGGCCTGCGCGTTCACGCTGGGTGTCGCCGCGCTGAACGGGCTTCCGTTCCACTTTCCCCAGCGACTTGCCGAACGGCTATTGGATCCCGTCACGGTGCTGGTGCTGAGCCTGGGAGTCGTCCTGGTCCACGTGCCGCGTTGCTGGAGCGTGTATCTGCGTGCTCACAAGCGCGATCCGTTGCTGGTTGTATTTGTGGTGGGAAATACCGCATTGGGCCTGGCCGTCTTTGGACTCGGAGGCCAATTCGGTGCGCTCGCCGCGTCCCTGGGTTTCACAGCGACGGTCGCATTCATCCTGCTGCCTGCGGCCTGGCTCGTCTGGGAGCGGTGTCGCCGGGAATGGCACGCGTCCAGCGACTTGTTGCCGGACCCCGGGCAGAAAGACGGGCGCCAATACAACGGTGGCGAGCCCATGTCGACTGACAAGAGTGAGCGTTCCTGACCGGGCGGGGTGGCGGCGACGGGAGCGGCAGGGCACGGCGTGGTTTTCCCGACAACTGTTTGACCCGCGGCGCGGCATCCAGCAGAATGTGGACCTCCGCAGTCCAGAGGGGCGCACGCTAGTTTGGCTCGCCCGCAACGTCAGCTCTTCCAGGGGCTGGCGGTCCTCTTAGAGAACACCAGGTGTTCTCGTATGTCGACTCGGCTTTTCTCTACTTCGATTTTGCTCGGTTTGTCGCTGCTCGCCACGGCGTCCGTATCCGCCGAAGTGACGGTGACCATATCCAAGACCCACCTGTGTTGTGGCGCCTGCGTCAAGGCAGTCGACACCACGCTCAAGGATTTGGCCGGAGTCAAGCATGAATCGAACCAGGACGAACACACAATCAGCCTGAAGGCCGATTCCTTGGCGAATGCCCAGAAAGCGATCGACGCTCTGGCGGCCGCTGGATTTCACGGCAAGGTAGATCATCCCGAGCTCAAGTACAAACCGGTCGACGCGCCGAAGGGCAAAGTCGCGCGGCTCGAGATTTCCGGCATCCACAACTGCTGCGGTGCCTGCACCAAGGCTATCAAGGCCGCACTGAAAGACGTCGAGGGAGTTCAGGCGGATACGGCTAAACCCAAGGTGGACAGCTTTGTGGTCGAGGGAGATTTCAGCCCAGCGGCAGCCGTCGAAGCGCTCCTCAATGCTGGATTTCACGTCTCGGTGAAGAAATAATCGAGGCCAGTGAAAGGAGTCCACGATGCGCATCCCCGGTCAACATGATAGGGGGCCGTGACGACGAACCCGCACACGGCTACCCGAGAAAGGGCGGACGATGTCGGTGTTCTCACATTCCGCAACGTGGCTTGTGATCATCTGCCTGAACCAGGTGCCGCTGGCCGAGACTCCGCCGGCCCCCCCGAGCGGGTCCGCGCCAGCGAACCCGGTCGGTGCCGATCGCAGCCGGCGAGAATCGCCTGCGGCGCTGGCACTGGCAGCGACCGAGTCGCATGCCGTCGGTCAGATTGTCTGGTTGAACGTGCACACCGGGCGACTGTGGATCAGTCTGGATTCGACTCGCGGCTTGCCACCCGGCGCGCGGGTTAATATCTATGCCAAGCCAGCTGCGGGGGCGACAGCGAGCGAACGGGTGCTGAAAGGGCAAGTGGAAGTCGTCGCGATTCTCGATCGAAACCTGGCCGACGCTCAGGTCATCTCCCGCGTCGAGCGCGAGGATCAGCCCGTCCCGGTGTTTGCGGTCGGCGATCTCGCCATCTGCGTCGCACCGCGGCCATCCGCCGCGTCGGGTTCTAGGGCCGCGGCAGCGGTGCCGCGCGAAGCGGCCGGTTATGGCGCTCCAGGTGCCGGTGCGGCGGCGCGAACGCGCGATGCGGCATTTCGATCCGTGCCTCCCAACTATGGACCTCTCCTGGGGCGTCCGTTCCTGCCTCTGCGAGGCTCACGCTGGTCCTATCGGTCTGAACACGAAAGGTAGAAAGTGCTTTCCATACCGAGATTGCAGGCTGGCCGCTGGGCGGCGCTAGGGCTCCTGGTGGCCACGGTCCCTTGTCTCGTCGCCGAAGAGCCCTATTCCGTCGTGATCCGCGGCGGGACGGTCTACGATGGAACGGGTGGGCCGGGACGGCGTGCCGACTTGGGACTGCGCGGCGATTCGATTGCGGCGATCGGCGATTTGAGCCAGGCCGCGGCCCGACATACCGTGGATGCCACTGACATGGCGGTGGCCCCCGGCTTCATCAACATGCTGAGCTGGTCGACCGAATCGCTCCTGGCCGATGGCCAGTGCCAGGGAGAGATTCGCCAGGGGGTCACGCTCGAGGTGTTTGGCGAAGGCTGGTCGATGGGTCCGCTGAGCGAGGCCATGCGCCGGGATGAGCGGAAGAGCCAGGGCGACATCCAGTACGACATTCCCTGGACCACTTTGCACGAGTACCTTGCTCATCTTGAACAGCGGGGCGTCTCGCCAAACGTCGCTTCCTTCGTCGGCGCCACGACGTTGCGGATTCATGCCGTCGGGTACGACAACCGCCGTCCGACTCCGTCCGAGCTGGCGGAAATGCAGGCTTTGCTGCGGCACGAAATGGAAGAAGGCGCGCTCGGAGTCGGCTCGTCCTTGATCTATGCGCCCGCCTTCTACGCGGATACGGACGAATTAATCGCCTTGTGCAAGGTCGCCGCGGAATACGACGGGATGTACATCTCGCATATTCGCAGCGAAGGGAACCGCTTGTTGGAATCCGTCGACGAGTTAATCCGGATCGCACGGGAGGCGAACATTGCGGCCGAGATCTATCATCTGAAGGCGGCAGGCCGCGAGAACTGGCCGAAGCACGAACAAGTGATCGCTCGCATCGATGCGGCTCGCCGCGAGGGACTGCGGATCACGGCGGACATGTACACGTACACGGCGGGTGCGACCGGCTTGAACGCCGCCATGCCGCCCTGGGTCCAGGAGGGAGGCTTCGATCGCTGGCGCGACCGGCTGCGCGATCCAGCGACCCGGGAGCGGGTCGCGCAGGAGATGCGTACTCCGACCAACGACTGGGAGAACCTGCTCCTGATGGCCGGCTCGCCGGAACAGGTGCTGCTGGTTGGTTTCCGCAACAACGATCTGAAACACCTGACGGGTAAGTCGTTGGCCGAGGTGGCGAGACAGCGGGGAAAGTCGCCCGAGGAAACGGCCATGGACTTGGTCATCGAGGACGGCAGCCGCGTGGATTGCGTGTATTTCTTCATGAGCGAAGAAAATGTACGCCGCAACGTGGCCTTGCCCTGGGTCAGCTTCTGCAGCGATTCCGCCTCGGTCGCTCCGTCCGGCGTGTTCCTGAAAAGCAATCCGCATCCCCGCGCATATGGAAGCTTCGCGCGGCTGCTCGGCAAGTACGTTCGCGACGAGCAAGTGCTTCCGCTCGAGCAGGCCATATATAAGCTCACGGGCCTGCCGGCCGAAAACCTGGGGCTGCGCCGTCGAGGGAAACTGGAGCCCGGTTACTTCGCGGATGTCGTCGTTTTCGATCCCAGGACGGTCCAGGACCATGCGACATACGAACAGCCGCATCAGTACGCGACCGGCGTCCGCCACGTCTTCGTCAACGGCGAACAGGTGCTGCGTGACGGCGAGCATACGGGTGCCAGGCCCGGACGCTTTGTGCGGGGCCCCGGTTATTGGAAGAAACAGGAGCGGCGTGAGCCGGTCCGCGCGTCGGACGCCGGCCAGCGGGTCCACACAGCTGGCTTTGTGTTCGATGGCCACAACGATTTACCGTGGGAACTGCGCACCCGAGCCTCGTCGTCGTTCGCGCGGCTGGACATCGCGGTAGCCCAACCCAAACTGCAAACGGACATTCCTCGGCTCCGAGCGGGGAACGTCGGCGCCCAGTTCTGGTCTGTCTATGTGCCGGCCGAGACCGATAAGACTGGCCAGGCACTGCAGCAGACGCTCGAGCAGATCGAACTGGTGCATGCCATGATGCGGCGGTATCCGGACGTCTTCGAACTGGCACATACGGCGGCCGACGTCGAGCGCATCCGGCAGGCGGGCAAGATCGCATCGCTGATCGGGGTCGAAGGTGGGCACGCCATCGAAAACTCGCTCGAGAACCTGCGGCGGCTTCACAAACTGGGGGCTGCTTACATGACGCTCACCCATTCCGATACGTTGGACTGGGCCGACGCAGCCACCGACCAGCCGCGTCACGGCGGCCTCAACGCCTTCGGCGAGGAGGTCGTCCGGGAAATGAACCGGCTGGGAATGCTGGTCGACCTATCCCATGTTTCTCCCGACACCATGAAAGATGCGCTGCGGATCACCTCCGCTCCCGTAATCTTCTCTCACTCGTCCGCGCGGGCCGTGGCCGACCACCCGCGGAATGTGCCTGACGATGTGCTCCGACTGGTCGCCGACAATGGCGGCGTCGTCATGGTGAACTTCTTTTCGGGCTTTGTCGTCCCCTCAGCGGCGCGGCGCATGGCGGCCATGTTCGAAGTCCAGCGTCAGCTGCGCGACAAGTTTCCGCAGGCTGATGAATACCAGCAAGCTTACCGCCGCTGGCAGCTCGAAAACCCGATCGATCGCGGTGTGCTCCACGACGTCGTCGACCACATCGATCACATTGCCCGCGTGGCAGGCGTCGATCACGTGGGTTTGGGCTCGGACTTTGACGGCGTCACTTCCCTGCCAGCGCAGCTGGACGACGTCGCCAGCTACCCGCTGATCACCCAGGCCTTGCTCGATCGGGGGTACACGGAAAGTGAGGTCCACCAGATCATGAGCGGCAATATCCTGCGCGTGATGCGAGCGGCGGAGCGAGCGGCCCGGCCCAGGCCTTGATCGGTTTCACTTGCGACGCGTGTACTGGATGCTCATCAGCGACGCTTCTTTGCCATCGGCGCCGGTGATGAACATCTCGAAGTCATGTCGATCTTTGTCCTGCAAGGTGGTCACGGAGCGGATCTTGGCCGGTTTGCCATCCGGTCCCTTGCCGTCGGCGTGGTACGTCAACTTCTTCGCGGCGGCGTCGTACGTCCCTTCGGACACCATGGGCGAAGTCGTCATCGAATCCACCCAGATCCCGACGTACTTCTTCTTATCGACATCGTAGCCATCCAGCCCTCGTCCCTGAAACTTGACGCCGCCGAACTCGCCGGTGAACTCGCAGACGAGCCACAGTCCCCCGCATTCGAGTTTGTACTCGGCGGTTCCCTTCGCTTCCTCGTTGCCGAACTTCACGACGGCATCCCAGGTTCCTACAAATTCCTTAAGCCGTTCGTGCTCGGCTCCCGGCTTGGGCACGTCTTGAGCCGAGGCCAGGGCGCCAGCGACTGTCAGCATGACGAGGCACTTCAGGTGTGCAGCGAGCCACGTACGGTACATGGGATTCTCCTTTTGCTGAGATCCGGTCGAAGGAAACCTGTGTCCGACGAGAGCCGCTTGCGCGGCGCGGGGTGCATCAGAGCCAGAGCCCGCAAGTGTGTCAATCTGGGTGCGCCAGGCGACATGGACGAGCGCGGGTGACCGCCTATAATGCTGGCCGTCTGAGCTTCCCTCGGAATTGGAATCCTTAACAGGAAAGGCAATCGTCGTGGCGGAACGCGTGGTAGTGATTGGCAGCGGGCCGGCGGGATGGTCGGCAGCGATCTATGCGGCCAGAGCAAATCTGAAACCGCTGGTGTTCGAGGGGCTGCCGCATCCTGAGATGATTCCGCTGGGGCAATTGGCCTTTACGACGGAAGTCGAGAATTATCCGGGCTTTCCTGCCGGAGATGTTCGTGCGTTCGTCGAGAGCGCGGTGGCGGCGGATCGCCACTACAACTTGCCGCCTGCCCCGGCCGGACACGAGAAGGACGGTCGCCCCCACTACGCGGTACAGGGGGTCGAGCTGATGGAACTGATGAAGCAGCAGGCCTTGAACTTCGGGACCCGCGTCGTCGGCGACGATGTGACGGACGTCGATGTTTCCGCGCGGCCATTTCGCGTGCAAACGGCCAGCGGCGAGACCATCGAGACGCACACGATCATCATTGCCACCGGCGCTCGTGCCAACTACCTGGGACTGCCTTCCGAGGAGCGATTCAAGAATCGGGGCGTCAGCGCCTGTGCCGTCTGCGATGGAGCGCTGCCTCGCTTCCGCAACAAGCCTCTGGTGGTGGTGGGGGGAGGCGACTCGGCCGTCGAGGAGGCCACGTATCTGACGGCCTTCGCCAGCCGGGTGTATCTCGTGCATCGGCGCGATCAGCTGCGCGCCTCGAAAATTATGCAGCAGCGCGCACTGACAAATCCCAAGATCGAAATGGTATGGAACAGCGTGGTGGACGAGGTGCTCGGAACCGAAAAGGACGGCGTGACGGGCGTTCGCCTCCGCGGCACCATGCCCCCGGCTTCAGAACGCGAACTCGGCTGCGCGGGCATGTTTGCCGCGATCGGACACACGCCCAACACGGCTTTTCTTAGCGGCAAACTGGCCTTGAATGACAAGGGCTACATCCGGCTCAGCAAGCCTTTCCGCACGTGGACGTCCGTCGAAGGCGTCTTTGCCGCAGGAGACGTCGCGGATGACTATTATCGCCAGGCCATCACGTCCGCTGGCACCGGATGCATGGCCGCCCTCGACGCCGAGCGATGGTTGGCGGAACAAGGACATTAATTCGGTCAGGGGGCGACGACGCAACTCAGAGGAGCCGGACACGGAAGGCAGGAGGACACAATGGAACGGATCACGGTCGCCGCCGCCAGGCAGCAGCAATCCATCGGCAAACAGGTCACGTTAAACGGGTGGGTGCGCACGCGTCGCGACTCGAAAGGCGGCTTTAGCTTCCTGGAAATCAATGACGGGTCGTGCCAAGGGAACATCCAGATCATCGCCGACTCAGCCTTGCAGAACTACGAATCCGAGATTCGGCACCTGACGGCGGGCTGCAGCCTGACGGTCACAGGCGAGGTAAAACCGTCTGGC
>JBFWYF010000083.1:0-13503 GCA_050186685.1 Pirellulaceae bacterium | reverse complement strand
CTGCTGGCGAACAGGCGCAGGACCGACTTCAGATCGGCCATCGTTACGCGTCGATCCACCAGCAAACCTTCCAGCTGGTGGAACATCGGGTAGTGCGTCGCATCGGCCGTGTCGGGCCGGTACACGCGCCCCGCGGCGATAATCCGGACCGGCGGGGGCGTCTGTTCCATGACGCGTATCTGAACGGTGCTCGTCTGGCTGCGGAGCAACATGGGCCCGAGCCCGGCGGACGCCTCTTCGGTCGGATGCCCGGAGACGGGGGCCTGCCGATTGGCCGCGGCCAGGTAGAAATTCTCCAGCGGATCGCGAGCCGGATGCGCGGCCGGGATGTTCAGCGCCTCGAAATTGTGCCGCTCGTCCTCGACCTCAGGTCCCTTGGCGACGGAGAAACCCAGCCTCCCCAGAATGTCCTTGAGTTCTTCGATGGTCTGCGTCAATGGGTGCAGGCGTCCCACCCGCAACGGCTGGCCGGGCAGCGACGTATCGAAAAACGGCTCGCGACGTCCGCCCAGCCGCCCGCCGGACTGCTGCAGCCGAGCGCCCGCGGCCTCCAGCGACGCTTCCACGGACTGCTTCACCTCGTTGAACCGCTTGCCGGCAGCCGGCTTATCCGCGCCGGGCACAGAGCCCAGCTGCTTTTGCACCGATTTGAGGCGACCGTTCTTCGCGCCCAGAAACTCGACGCGCGCCGCTTCCAGCGACGCCGCGTCGGCTGCCGCGTCAAACGCCTGCTGCGCTGCGGCGACCAGTTCGTCCAGTTCCTGCAGGAATTCGGCGAGTGCCATCGCGAAGGGTCCCGCCGCGTCAGGCCGCGAGCGCTGCCTTGACCTTCTCGACGACGGCGTCGAAGCCGGTTGGATCGTGGATGGCCATCTCGGACAGGCTCTTGCGGTCTAACTCGATCCCCGCCTTATGCAGGCCGTTGATGAACAGGCTGTACTTCAGGCCGCGGTCGCGCACCGCCGCGTTCAGACGGATGATCCACAGCCGACGGAACTGGCGTTTGCGGTCGCGGCGATCGCGAAAGGCATAGACGCCCGCCCGTAACAGCGCCTCTTTCGTCTGACGCAACAGCGTGCTCTTGGCACCGCGGTACCCCTTGGCCCGCCGGAAAATTCGATTCTTCGATTGCCGCCGCGCGGCACCTCGTCGCGTTCTCATGTCGAAAACCTGATGGCTGAGAGCTTCGCAAGGCCCTCCCGATTTGGGGAGCGTTGATTGCCCGGATGCTCAGGGGCGGCGCCTACGCCGCCGGGACCGTTCCAGAATTCAATGTGCTGTCTTAGTTGCGCGCTACGCAAAACCGCTCAGCTGCTATGGTGGTTCAACGCTTTCGTAATGTTCTTCACCATCTGCTTCTGCAGCACGCGCGTGCCCCGCAGATTCCGCTTGCGCTTCGAGGACTTGCGATACGCCAAGTGACTGGTACCTGCCGGGCGATGCTTGACCTTGCCGGTCGCCGTCAGTCGAAACCGCTTCTTCGTACCTTTATGGGTCTTTTGCTTGGGCATGATCGCACTTGTCCAGCTCGGCGTAAGCCAAGGCGTGAGTCCAACGGATATTGCAAACCACGGATTTTAGAAACCAATCGGATTTTCGGGAAGGGGATCTTCGCCACCGCCCGCCGCAATTTTGCTCCCGATCCTCCACAGGGGGGGCTTGGTCCCTGTGGCAAGTTCGCGTGCACGGACCCGTGGACCGCGCGGCGTACGAAAGCCAGCATCGTTCGCCGCGGCCCGGTGAACGGCGGCGATGGACAAGCCCTGCGGGGCTGGGGCATAATCTGGCCAGCTTGAGGGGCTCTCGGATGGACTCACCTTGCAGCCGAGAGCCCGGACCCCGGCACTCGCCTCGACCCGGCAACATCGATTGAGGTACCGCACTGTGACACGCCGCCTGACGCTGCTCGCCCTCGTCTGGTTTGGATTCGGAACGTCCTGCCTCGCCGCGCAGTCGCTCGACGCCAAGCTCGCCAAGCCGGATCCGGACGGCAAGGTCCTGTGGTACGACATCGTCGACTTGGGCGTCGAAGGCCAGGGTTGGCGGGATACGCTCGCTCCCTTCGATCGGTTGCCTGGCCGAGCGCAGGGGTCCGTCCGGGAGGCCGTGTGGGGGCTCAGCCGCCAGTCGGCCGGGCTATGTGTCCGATTTGTCACGGATGCGAGGAGCTTGAAAGCCCGCTGGACCGTAACCCGCTCCACCCTGGCCATGCCTCACATGGCAGCCACCGGAGTCAGCGGCCTGGACCTGTACATGCGATCCGACTCAGAGGGCACCTGGCGGTGGGTCGCCGTCGGCCAACCGCGCGAGCCATCCAATACCGTCCAGCTCGTCGCTGCCGCGCCGCCCGGCAAGCACGAGTGGCTGCTGTACCTGCCCCTTTACAACGGCGTCCAATCCGTCGAAGTCGGCATTCCCCCGGAAGCCCGGCTCGAAAAGGCGCCCCCCTATCCGCCCGGCCGCGACCGTCCCGTCGTGTTCTATGGCACTTCGATCACCCAGGGCGGCTGCGCCTCGCGCCCCGGCATGGTCCACACGGCCATCCTCCAGCGCCGGCTGAATTGCCCGGTCATCAACCTGGGCTTTTCCGGGAACGGCCGCATGGAACTGCCCGTCGTCGACCTGTTGGCAGAAATCGACGCGGCCGTCTATGTCATCGATTGCCTACCCAACATGCCCGCCGCCGAAGTCACCGAGCGGACCGAACCGCTGGTTCGGCGCCTCCGCGCGGCACGCCCCCTGACACCGATTCTGCTGGTCGAAGACCGTTCTTACAGCGACGCCTGGGTCAACGCCGATCGCCAGCAGCGCAACACCGATAGCCGCCAAGCCCTGTGGGACGCCTACCAGCGACTGCTGGCCGACGGCGTCGGTGGCCTGCATTACCTGCCCGGCGAGCGCCTGCTCGGCACGGATCGCGACGATACGGTCGACGGTTCGCACCCGACGGACCTCGGCTTCCAGCGCCATGCCGATGCCTTCGAACCCGTACTTCGAAACCTCCTGCCGCAGCCCGTACCCGACTCGGAACGCGCACCACTCGAAGCGTATACCTCGCAGGTCAGCTATCGACCCGGCGAAGAAATCGCGTTCCATGTTTCTTCATCTGTCCCCCAGTTCGATGTGGAGATCGCTCGTCTGGGTGCCGAACGCCAAGTCGTCTGGCAGCAACGGGGAATCGCCGGCGAGCGTTATCCGGTCCCCCACCACTGTTCCTCACACGGCTGCGGCTGGCCAGTCGGTTTGAAAGTCCAGATCCCGTCTGACTGGCGCACCGGCTACTACGTCGCCCGCCTCTCTGCTCCCGGTCCGGACGGGAAGCCCGTCACCGGAGAATGCTGGTTCATCCTCCGCGCCTCGCGGCCCGGCCAGGACTCGAAAATTCTGCTGCAGCTCTCGACCAACACCTACAACGCTTACACCAACTGGGGCGGCTACAGCCTGTACGCGTATAACGGCCGAGACAAAGTGCAGGGCCGGCGCGTCTCGTACAACCGCCCGGTGCGCAGCCAGTTTTCCAACTGGGAACTCCCGTTCGTCCAATGGGCGGAAAGCCATGGCTTCGCGCTGGATTACGCCGCCAACACGGATCTCGAGTTTCACCCCGAACTGCTCGCCTCGTATCGGCTGGTCCTCAGCGTGGGCCACGACGAATACTGGTCCGCTCCCATGCGAGACCACCTGGAAGCGTTCATCGAGCGAGGCGGCAATGTCGCCTTCTTCAGCGGGAATACCTGCTGCTGGCAGGTCCGGTCCGAGGAAGCCGGCCGCGCCCTGACCTGCTGGAAGCAGGAATCGCGCCAGGACCCTTACTTCGACAAAGGCGCCCACCGACTGCTCAGCTCCCTGTGGAGCCACCACCTCGTGAGTCGCCCTGAAAACTCGCTCACCGGCGTCGGATTCCTGTGGGGAGGCTACCACCGCAGCCACGGCCAGTTCATGGATGGGCCCGCGGCCTTTACGGTCCATCGCCCCGACCATTGGCTCTTTGCGGGCACACAATTGAAACGCGGCGATGCCTTCGGAGGCAAGGATACGATTGTCGGTTATGAATGCGATGGCTGCGAACTGACGACGAAGGATGGCTTGCCCGTGCCGACTTTCCGGGACGGCACTCCACAGTCCTTCGAGGTGCTCGCGACGTGCCCCGCCCGCTGGCACCCCGACGACTCCGAATGGTACGAACGCTGGGAAAAAGGACGTACCGGCAACGCCGTGCTCGGCATCTACCAGCGTGGCGGCACGGTGGTCACGACCGGTTCGACGGACTGGGCTCATGGCCTCCGCGGTAAAGACCCCGCCGTCGAGCACATCACCCGCAACGTCCTCGAACGCCTGTCCCAGTGAACGCCTGTCCCAGCCAGCGTCTGCTCCGCTCAAGGCCTGGGATTCAAATCGATGCATTCGACGGACGGCGCGGCAAGCGCACGGCGAACGTGGTCTCGCCCCCGTCCGACCGCACCTCAATCTCACCACCATGCGCCCGCGCGACTTCGCGCACGATGAACAGCCCCAGACCAAGGTTGCTGCGGTCATCCCCTTCCACCGGACCCACGCCGCGTTTGAGCGGATCGAAGAGTTCCCGCAACGCCAGCGTGTCGATGGGGGTCCCGCTGTTCGCGACCTCCAGGCGAATGTCCGCGTCCTCGCCACACAGGGTCACGCGGATGGGCGCGTCGGGTTTGCCATACTGGATCGCGTTCGAGACCAGGTTGCGGAGCGACTGCTGCAACCGCCGACCGTCCCACTTACCGCGGCAGTCGCCGGTCACGTTCACTTCGATCCGCCGTTCCGGATGCGCCCCGCGCAGCTGTTCCAACTCGTCACCTATCGGTACGGCGAGGTCGACGTCGGAAGGTACCACCTTGATGCCCAGTCCGAGCTTCGTCCGATTGAAGTCCACCAGGTCGTCCAGCAGCGCCTGCATCGACTCGCCGCTGCGAACGAGCCGGCCCGCCGCCGCCGACACCTGCTCTCCCACGTTCAATGCCGCCAGGTACGACGCCGTCGCCAGGATCGTGCTGAGCGGGCTGCGCATGTCGTGCCCGAGCATACCCAGCAGTAGATTACGAGCCAGCTCCACCTGCGTGTGAAAGTGGCCGACCGACTCGGCAACCGCCTGGTCGATCGCTTCATTGAATCGGACGATGTCCTCCACCCCGTTCTCGTCCAACCGGCTGTCATCCATCCACAGCCGGAGAACGCTCGCTCGCAGCGCACGATACTCGGCCACCAGTTGATTAATGTCGAACCCACCGCGCGCCCGTAGTACCGCGTGCGTCTGAGCCGCCGTCTCCGGAGCACTCTCCATCGTCGGTGCCTGCCCCTTCGACTTTTCCGATTGCTCCTCGCGGGATTGGGGCGTGCCCAGGTCCTTCGCCACCGCCTCGAGGATGTGCGGCGCGTGGTCGCGCAGGCTGAGTGAATTCAAGCCAGCCGCGGCCGGGAGCAGCGTGGCGGCAAAGGCCTCCCACTCCGCCAGAATGGACTCCATGTTACTTCGGATGAACTCCGCCAATCGCATGACGGTCCCTTACTCCGAAAGATGCCCTGGGAAATGGACGCAATCCCAACAGAAAATATATCGGGGTCGAATGCCAACCGTAACCCCAACTCATATATCTGCCACACGGTGTCCTCGTGTCCTCCAGGAATCGCGGAGGAACAGTTAACTTCTCGGCGAGCCTATCTCGACTTTCGGTACTTCGTAACGTAACTCCACAAACCCGGGCCCCATCTGCTGCACCGAATTCAATCGCAGCGGAGGAGTTGTGAGACGGCGAGGAAACAGCTGCTTGCCTTGCCCTAGGGTGACCGACGTAATCTGGACGATCATCTCGTCCAATAGCCCGGCATCATAGAATTGCGCTGCCAAATCTCCGCCCCCGACAATCCAGATGTTCTTCCTACCCGCTACGGAACGCATCGCAGCATGAATCGGTCGAACATCTCCCCGCACAAAGCGAATATCCGCCCCGGCAACGGGAGTTAGCTGCCGGCGCGAGAATACCCACGCCGGCTGGGAGTATGGCCAGGGAGAGCCGGCTTCGGCAGCCACCAGATCGGCATGTCGCAACATCCACTCGTACGTCCCTGAGCCCATGGCCAGCGCGCCGACGTCCGCAATGAATGCCGGATAGCTTGACTCGCTCACGTTCCCCATGGACATCAGCCAGTCCAACGAAACATCTTCCGTGGCAATGTAACCGTCGAGGCTCGCCGCCGTGTAATACTGGGTCTTCATCTTCTCCGTCGCTGATGTGCTACGGATATTGGGTTCTGTCCGTACGCTAACATGACTGACCGCGAAATGGTTCCTCAAGTCCCTCTCCCGGTACTCCGGGAGAAGGCTACGATGAGGGCGAGCTTAGCGGTAGGCCACGACAAAGGTACGTCGAAACGGGAACAGAACTTTTCCGTCTACACGTAATTCGTACGCGGCTGCAACTCGCCGCTGGAGTTCGGACGTGAAACGCTCGCGTTCTGACTCGATATGCAGCACATCGAGAAACGGCCGCAAACCTGTACTTCGAATCCAGTCCACGATTGCCGCCGGAGAATCCAGCACGTGCATGTACTCGGTTTCCCAAATATCAAGAGCGGCTGCTTCCCTCACAAGCGCGTCATAGTAGAAAGCAGGCGATTCCATCGTCAGAACCGACCTCGGACCCCGCATGCGTTGGTCCCATTCCGGCGCTCGCGAAATATCGAAGATCAGCTGACGAACGGTCGCATAGGTAGCACTGGGAATCTGGAAGGCGAGCGCGCCTGCTTCGGCGACGCGGGCAAACAAGCTCTGCATCAACTGCCCGTGCCCGGGAAGCCACTGCAAGGCGGCGTTTGAAAAGACGAGGTCGAAGGGCCGGGACGGATTCCAATGTCTTACGTCGCAAAGCTCCCATGCTCGATCGGGATAGGCTTCCTGGGCGGCAGTGATCATATCGGGCGAGTTGTCGATCCCGACGATCTGCGCTTCAGGCCAGCGCTGCCACAACAACGAGGTACTGTTGCCCGGTCCGCAGCCAAGGTCGGCCACGCGGCACGGCGAGTCCAGCGCCACACGCGCCAGGAGATCGGCGGCAGCGCGCGTTCGTTCCGCGCCGAAACGCAAGTAGTGCGCTGCATTCCATTTCGTCATGGCATCTGGAATTCCCTGCAGGAACGGTCAAAGTCACTTCGCGCCGCTGCGCCTCCGCGTGATACTCGTCTCAAGGAAAGTATCCGGCTCGGTAATCCCACGCTCTGGCGAGCGTGGCCACGTTAACGCACGAACTGCTCGACGAAATCCTCGCCCAGTCCCGTAGCCACAAAGTGTTTGCGACACATCTCGATCTTCGTGTGGACGTCGTCGTACCCGCACGGCTGGAACCGATCGTCAAAGTAGATCAGCGCGCCGCACACGTGGAACAACGTGATCATTTCCTCCACGTGCACGTCCACCACCAGCGTGTGGATTTCACCCGGTGGCTCGAACACATACATGCCCTCCCGCGCAATCCAGTCGTGTTCTAAGTAGCGCCAGCTCCCCTTAATCACATAGCCGTGCACCGGCGCCGGGTGCCGGTGCCGGCTGAGCATTCCCGCGCGACGCACCTTCAGCAAGTTCACCCACTCGCCGTTCACCGTGTTCAACAGCAACGGACGAAACCATACACAGTCCGTCTGGGGCACCCACAGACGCTCGTCATCAGGCAAAGCCACGGTCGCCATCTCGGGAATCATCAACGACGCGGATGCGGTCATGTGCGCCTCCTGGGAGTCAAAAAATCGTCCAATCGACCGACCTGGTTGTTCGGCCACATCGTCCTACGGCACCACCTGGTCCTTCAAGTCGAGGCACCGCGTCACATCTAGCGCCCAACCGCCTCGTCCGCGCCGCTCAGGCAATCGAGTAGCCTCCATCCACCGGCAGGACGACTCCGGTGATGAAGGCAGCGGCGGGCGAACAGAGGAAGATCGCAGCCCCGGCTACATCCGACGGCTGTCCCCACCTCCCCAACGGCGTGCGCTGCACAATGTCCCGGCTCCGCAGCGGATCCGCCACGAGCGGCGCGGTCAACGGCGTCTCGATCCAACCCGGCGCGATCGCATTGACGCGCACCCCGTCGGCCGCCCACGCGATGGCGAGCGACTTCGTCAGCTGCGCCACGCCTCCCTTGCTGGCGCTGTACGCCGGCGCCGCCGCGCTGCCGAAGAAACTCAGCATCGACGCGATATTCACCACGCATCCACGGCTTGCGATTAAGCGGGATTTGCAGGCAGCACAGACCCGCATCATACCGACCAGGTTCACATCGATCACTCGGGCAAATACACTCGGATCGTGCTCGCCACCCCCGCGGACAATCATTCCTGCGCCGTTAACCAGGACGTCGAGCGTCTCGATCCCCGCCACCACCCGATCGATCTCATCGTCCCGCGAAACGTCCAGTACCGCGGCCGCCACGTCCCGGTCGCCGGCATCCCACGCCTCCGTCTCGGCCTCGGTGCGCCCTGTCACTAACACCCGTGCGCCGGTATCGGCAAACGCCAGCGCAATCGCACGGCCAATACCACTCGTACCGCCGGTCACCAGCACCGAACGACGGAAAACGGACGACGCAGCAGCGTCAGACATCGTCACGGCCTCGACACGGAATCCTCACCCCGCTTCCCCTCCAGGGGCGAGTTCGCCTCGGGAGAGGTTGTTTCTTGTCAAGCCTTAGCGCCGGCGAAGGTCCGGGGCAGGCTGCAGCGGATGGTAGATCTTCCCACAGATTTCGCACGAGCTGGTCGGCACCGCGCCGGACTTCACACGCCAGATGTGGTCGCACGGACCGGACGGTTTGTTTTTCTCCAGCCCGCACTTGATACAAACCTCGGGAGGTAAACCGATCGCACCGGAGGCAAAATCGTGCTCGCAACCATTGGCTAACCGCTGCTCCAGCTGCTGCTGACGCTTTTCGCGGCGAGCCGCGCCGTCCGCCTCCAGTTCGTCCAACTCGCGGCCGAGTCTCCAGTCCGACAGCAGCTGCGCCAGCGCGCGCCCCAGCATATACAGCGCCCAACCCGCCAGGACGACGGTCAGCGTGCCTGCCAGCGCATAAAAGAAAAACTCTCTCATGATCCGTTCGTTCCAAAGACTTCGGCCCGCACCTTCCGCAGGTATTGTAGGCCTTCCGTAGCGAGCTGTTCGGGACTGTCGGCCAGTTTCCGCCAGATACAGCACAATTTGGCAATACGCGGCATATTCGGATCAAACGATTCGATCGTCACACAACCGTCATAGCCGATTTCCCGAAACGCGTGAAAAACGTCTCGCCAAGGAACCAGGCCGGTGCCCGGCGTCCCCCGCTGGTTCTCGCAGGCATGGAAGTAGCCCAGCTGCTTGCCCGTCTCGCGAATCGCTCCCACCATGTCGTTCTCTTAGCGAATCATGTGGAACGAGTCGAGATGCACCTTCACATTGGGCATCCCCACATCGCGAATGAACCGCAGCGCATCGCCGGCGATGTTGATGAAATGGGACTCGAACCGGTTCAGCGGCTCAATCCCCAGGATCAACTTCGAGGTGCTGGCGGCATACTCAGCAATCGCGCGGTACGAGTCGACACCCCACCGCCATTCTTCCTCGGTGCGCATGCTGCCCGTCAGGTAGCCCCAACCGCAGTAAATCGCGCCGCCGAATACCTCCGCACCGGCCTCATTGCTCAGGTCGATCAACCGCTTGGAGAATTCGACACCCGCCTTGCGGACCCTGGGATCCGGAGAGATCGTGTTGTATTCCGGCGGCATGCCGTAGCCCAAGTTGATGGTCAGACCCAGATCGGCCGCCGTTCGTCGAACCTTGGCCGCAGGAAAGTTGTCGGGATCGAAAGGAATGATCTCGACGGCATCGAATCCCATCTTCCGGCACCGCTCGAGCAATGCCAGATCCTTGTCCACAAACGTCTCGGTGAACAACAGGCTGTGAATACCGAATTTCATAGCACTAGCGCCTGGTAGGAGATAAATAGTCCAGCGAAGTCAGGAACTCGTCCATGGCCGTCAGCGTCTGCTGATAGTACACGTTCCCGCTGCGTCCGTAGTTGAAGAATCCGTGCTGCTGGCCGTCGTAACCGACCAGCTCACACCGACTGCCGGCCTTGGTCATGGCGGCTGTGAAGGCCTCGGCGGTGGCAAACGGCACGGTCGAATCGGCCTTGCCGTGGAAAATGATTGCCGGCGGTGCGCCGGAGCGGACGTGATGATACGGCGACAGAGCCCGCGGTTCCGTCCCCATCCGCTGACTCAGCTGCGCGATACGATCCGCATCGACCGGCTTGGCCCCCTCAATTTCGGCCAACACCAGGGCCGGATTGAACAACACCAGCGCGGAGGGCCGCGAACTGATCGCGAGATCTTCGTCCGGTTCGTCGAGGCCGTCGATCACTCCCGTACAGGCAGCCAGGTGTCCGCCCGCCGAGCCGCCCCCGGCCGCGATCCGTTGCGGATCGACCCCCAGCCGCTCCGACTCGCGTCGCACCCAGCGAATCGCCGACTTCGCGTCGCGCACGCAGTCGATCGCTTTGACCTGATGCCGCGTCGCCACGCGATAGTCCGCCGCCATGGCGACCACGCCGCGTTGGGCCAGATGTTCGCACTGGTGCTGGAACTGGGCAGGAGTTCCCGAACTCCATCCGCCGCCGAAAAAGAACACGATGGCCGGGCGTCGGTCGGTGGGCTGATGGCCTGCCGGCTGAAACACGTACATGTTCAGCTTCACATCGCCGACTTCCTTGTACACTTCGATCTTGGCTCCCGGCATGTCCGGCGGATAGCGTCTGGCGTTGTCCGCTTGTGCCCGCTCTCGCTTGGCGTTCTTCGCTCGCTTAGCCTCCTGGCCGCACACCGCGGCGGCCCACAAGACGGCCAGCATACAGCCGACGCCGGCGGTCCGCCCCCACAGAGCGGACCGCCGGTACTGGATCGTGGATGCCATGCTCAAACCACCTTTACTTGCTGGAGGTCCGGAAAGGCGAGGCGGGCAGGCCTTCCTGATTCGACAGGTTCGGCTCGGCGATCTGGTCCCAAGCAAACCGCACGGCACTCGGCTTGGCCACTTTCTCGCTATGCACGACGACTGTCGCGCCGTCGATGGTCGCCGTCGCGGCCACGAAGTTGCCGTCGTCGCCCGCGATCTCGAAGTGGCTGAGGGGTTTGCCGTCCCGAGCGGTCAGTCCACCGCCGGCGTGCTGGAACTTGATGCGGATCTTGTCTCCTTCGACCGCATGCGACGCGTACAGCGGCCCGGAGTAGACCAGCTGCTTGCCGTACGTCTTCGCCAGCGCCCATAGCGCCAGCCGCCGGCCGACTTCCTGCTTGTTGCGCGGATGGATGTCTTTGACGTCTCCGATGTCCACGGTCACCGCCATTCCGGTGTGGGGAATCTCGAGCGACTTCAGCTGAGCTTCCCAGATGCCGGCCAGGTCCGCAGGCTGGCGGTTTGCTCCGTACTTGTATGGCGCGAGTTGGACGAAATAGAACGGCATTTCCGGGCGGTCCCACAGCTTGCGCCAGCCGCCGATCAAGGCCTTCTTCTTCTCGAAGTACAGCATTCCCTCGCCGTTGTTGGATTCGCCCTGGTACCAGATGGCCCCCTGCACCGCGAAGGGCACCAAGGGATGAATCATGCCGTTGTACAACGCCAGGGGAGTCTGATGATTGATCTTGCCGTCGGCGAGCTTGGCGGGCATCGCGCTCAGCTGGTCGGCGATATCCTTCAGCGCGGGTACTTGCTCGAAGCCTACGGGCGGCGTCCAGGGCTCGATGCGCGTGCCACCCCAGTTCGAGCCGATCAAACCTACGGGCACGTCGAGCGCATCCTGCAGGTTGCGAGCAAAGAAGTAGCCGACCGCGGTGAACGCCGGCACCGATTCGGGCGTGCAGACCTGCCATCCCTGCTTCGTGACCAGGTCGTCCTGCGGCTTGTCAGCCGGCGTGTGTTCCACCTTGATGTGCCGGATGCGAGCATGATTCGCCGCCGCGATTTCCTTCTCGGCATCCTGCGACTGGCGGACCGACCATTCCATGTTCGACTGCCCGGAGCAGATCCAGACTTCGCCGACCAGCACGTCGGACAACTTGACCGTGTTCTTGCCCGCGATGGTCAGCTCGTAAGGCCCTCCGGCCGGCGGCGTCGAAACCTTGACGGACCACTTGCCGTCGCTGCCCGCCGTGGCGTCGGCCTTGTTGCCCGCGAGATCGACGGTGACTTTTTCTCCCGCATCCGCCCATCCCCAGACGACCGTGGGCTGATTGCGTTGGACCACCATGTGATCGCCAAACAGCTTCGGCAGCCGAACGTCGGCGTGAACATCGGCTACGGCCAGAAACGCCGCCAAGCCCAATACCAGAACGAGGGACACGACCCGCTTCATGTGCATTCTCCGTGGTGCAGCCAGGGGACTCGGTGTGGAAACTGATTGATCGGGATTCTAGTCCTCGCTCGTTCTCGATGCCAAGTAGCTACGCTCGGTCCAGTAGCCACGCTCGCCAAAGCGGCTGGGTGGCACTGGCTTCGCCAGTGTTTTCTCAGGCCCTGAGGCCAAACGTCTCCCAGCTGGGCCACACTGGCAGAGCCAGTGCCACACTTGTGTGCGCCCCCTTTCTGGCGAAAGGGGCTACGGAAAGACTATCCTGCCTACGCGCGTCGCACCGTTATCAGCCACCCGAACCTGTCTGCCCGGCCTCTCGCGGAGAACCGAATCGTGATTACGTTTCGTCTGCCAACTGTGCTGAGACTGTTTTGTGCCCTGCTCCTGGCGACATGCGACTCGTCGGCCACCGGCGCGGAGCCCACGCCGCTGCAGATTGAGGACCTTTATCGTCACGACGCGGTAACCGAACTTACCGCGCTGCCAGGTGGCAAGGCGGCGGTCTACGTACGTGACTGGGCCGAGCGCGGGCAACTGTTTCGCCGCCAAGCCCTGTGGCTGGTTGAGGGAAGCCCCGATCAGCGCCGGCCGCTCGAACCGGGCGAACCCGACGCGCGCCGGCCGCTCGTTTCGCCGGATGGCCGTTGGCTCGCGTTCCTTTCTTCGCGCACGCTGCCTGACGGCCGGCCCCCGGCGACGCCGCTGCCGATCTGGTCCGAAACCTCGGGCGACATCTGGCTTTTCCGGCTCGATGAGCGGGGACTGCCCGCCGGCGCTCCCTTGCCGCTCGGGGGGCGTTCGAAGCCTTACGGGCACGTGTTCACCGATTCCTTTTATGGCCGCATCGCTTTTTCACCCGATAGCCAGCGCCTGGTCCTGGTCGCGGACGACGGTCGCGATCTCCGCAGCGCCGAGGAACAGACGCGGCACATCACGGTTGTGCGTGAGGACCAGGGGGAAGGGTACGAAGGCTTCGGTCCCGCCGCCGTCTGGGTCGCCGACTTGAAGGCCGCCGCCACCGACGTGGCAGCTCATCGCATCCGTCGCGTAACTCCAGACGACGCCTGGTACGGTGATCCACAATGGACTCCGGATGGGCGACAGCTGG
>JBFWYF010000082.1:0-13577 GCA_050186685.1 Pirellulaceae bacterium | reverse complement strand
CGCGTCCAGCCGCTGTGCGACATCTATGCGCCGAAAAAGGTCACGCACGCCGCCATGGAGCTCGTCGATACGCCGGGACTGAGCCGGACGCACGAAGGCAGCGCCCAGAAGCTCGCCGCGATCCGCGAGGCCGGCTGCCTGGTCATGGTGGTGGCGGCGTACGGCGGCGCCGACGCACAAGCGGATCTGCAGCGGTTCGAGGAAGATCTGCTGATCGCGGACTTGGACGTCATGGGAGGGCGGATCGAGCGGCTGCGCGAACAGACGAAGAAGCCCCGGCCGAACCGCGAAGAGCTGGCCCAGGAACTGGCCGCGCTCGAGCCGCTGCTGCCGCACCTGGAAAGCGGCAAGCTGCTGCGCGAACTGGAACTGAGCCCCGACCAGAAAAGAGCGATCAAGTCGTTTCAGTTGTTCAGCGAAAAGCCCCGATTCGTCTTGATCAACGTCGCAGACGACGAAACGGATGTGGCCCAGTTCGAGAAGCTCGTACCCGACGGCACACCCATGGCCGCCGTGTCGCTTTCGCTACAGATGGATCTGGCCCGAATGGAGCCCGAAGAGCGGGCGGCATTCTGTGCCGAAATGCAGGTGCAGGGAGCGGACCGCGACGAAGTCGTACGCAGGATCCTGGATGCGTCGGGCCAAATGCTGTTCTTCACCGCCGGCGAGAAAGAAGTGCGGACGTGGATGATTCACAAAGGAGGCACCGCGGTGGACGCCGCCGGCAATATCCACACGGACCTCGCCAAGGGATTCATTCGCGCGGAAGTCATGCAGTGCTCGGACCTCTTTCGTCTGGGAAGCGAACGTGAGATCAAGGCCAACGGGCTGATGCGGCAGGAGCATAAGGAATACGTGATCCGGGATGGCGACATCCTGCTGATCCGTCACAACTGAGGTAGGAATTGCCCGAGCCGACTGAATCCGCTGCGCAGCACCCGTCCGCGGCTCCGTTCCGCTGGCGTGTCGTGCTCCTGGTGCTGGGATGCGTGATCGTAGGCGTGTTCGCGCTGCTGTTCCGCGACCAGCTGTCGCTCGCGCAGCTCGCGCGTCACGAGACGGCACTGCGGGAGTGGGGGCGCGAGCATCCCGTCGCGTTGCCGGTCGTGGCGTTCCTGGCGTACGTCGCGATCACGGCTGTCGTCCCCAGTGCCCTGGCACTGACGTTGGCCTACGGCTGGTTCTTCGGATTTTGGCGCGGCGTGCTGGTGGTCAGCTTCGCCTCGACCACCGGCGCGGTGTTGACGTTCCTGTTCAGCCGCTTCGTGTTTCGCGACGCCGTACAGGCGCGGTTCGCTGAGCGCTGGCGGCGCACCACGGAGGCCGTGGATCGGGACGGCGTCTGGTATCTCTTGGCGCTGCGGTTAACGCCGGTGGTCCCCTTCTTCGTCGTCAATGCGTTGATGGGATTGACCACCATGCGAGCTCGGACGTTCTGGCTCGTGAGCCAGTTGGGCATGCTGCCCGGCACGATGGTCTACGCCTATGCAGGCAGCGCCGCGCCCAGTTTGCGCGAGTTGGCCGAACGGGGCTGGCAAGGCGTACCCGTCACACAGTTGAGCGTCGCGTTCGCACTGCTCGGTTGTTTTCCGTTGGTGGCCCGCTGGGCCGTACGGCGCTGGCGTCAGCGTGACGCATCCCCGTAGCTTCGTTCGGCAGAGCGAGCACGTTCGGCGCCTCGTCTTGCCTTCCTATCCCCTTGCTGGCGAGCGGGGCTACGGGATGAAATTCGCTACGGGGCCGCGAACCGGTGGCCGGTGACCTCCAATTCGACGGCGTACAGCGACTTGCGAGCGGTTACGTACAACGTCTTGTTGTTGGGTCCGCCGATGGTGCAGTTCGCGGGTTGTTCGGGGAACTGGATGATTCCCAACGCCTGGCCCTGAGGATTGAAGACCTGGATGCCGAGCGCCGAAGTGATGTACAGGTTGCCTTGAGAATCGACGGTTAGCCCGTCGCCGCCCGTGTTATCGCGGCCAGGCGGCTGGGCCAGCGTGCAAAAAACTTGCCCCTTCGCCAGCTTGCCGGGCGATTGCACGGCGTAGGACATCATCTCCTTCTGCATCGATGGGATGACATAGAGCGTCTTCTCGTCCGGTGACAGGATGACGCCGTTGGGCGCTTTCAAGTCGTCGATGATACGCGTCACCTGGCCCATGGGATCGCGGTAGTAGACCGCTACCAGGGTCTGAGGCAGGGGCGTGGGCGCGCGAAAATGAGGATCCGTGAAGTATACGCCGCCGGTCCGGTCAATCACCAGATCGTTGGGCGCGTTAAAGCGACGCCCTTCGTACTCCGCGGCGAGCGGCTTGACTTCTTTCGTGGCAATGTCGATCGAGATCAGCCGTCCGTCCATCTCGCAGGCGTAGATCTGACCTCGGCCGTTGACCATCAGTCCATTCGTGTGATTGGACGGGTCGAGAAATACGGACTTCTCGCCCGCGGGGTTGACGCGATACAGCTTGTTACCGGCGACGTCGCTGAAATAGAGGTTGCCTTGGCTGTCGAAGGCCGGGCCTTCGGTGAATTCAAAGTCCGTATGCACGCGCCGCACCTCGCCCGCGGGTCCCACTCCCGGAATCTTCTCCGCGGCCAAGGCAGGCAACGCGACCAGCGCACAGGCCAGGAATGAACGGTGAATCAGCAGGCGAGACATAGGTGAGCTCCCAAGATTACAATGCCGGAACATCTGCCATTGCCGACACCCTAGCGCCTCGCACCTGGGCCGGTCAAGTAGCCATCCCAGGCAGTCTTCCTCGGCGGTAACGCGAGGTGGGCCTTAGTCCCGGACGTTCCGGAGCCTGACGCACGCATGAAGCGACGCGAACGCCCGACCTCGACCGACACCCGGAATCCGGTGGCGAAAATCGTCTCGGGTGGACAGACGGGCGTCGATCGAGCGGCCCTCGACGTGGCCCGGTCGCTGGGAATTCCCCACGGCGGTTGGTGCCCCCGCGGACGGCTGGCTGAGGACGGCCCGATTCCGCCGCAATACGAGTTGGTCGAAACCCTCAGCCCGCAATATCGCGTTCGCACGGAGCAGAACGTGATCGATTCCGATGGAACACTGATCTTCTATCGAAGCCAGTTGCAGGGAGGGACTCAGCTGACACGCCACTTTGCTGACAAACACGGCAAGCCGGTCCTGCTGGTCGATACGCGCCAACCTGCCGACTTAACGGCCGTGCGGGAATGGCTCGTAGCAAACGGGATCCAGGTGCTCAATGTGGCGGGTCCGCGCGAAAGTTCGGCGCCGGGGATCGGTGCGGAAGTGGACATCCGGCTCCGCGCGATTCTCCTCACGGCGACGGATCCGTAACGACGTGCTCGTGTCGTCGTCCGTCTTGACCTCGCCCTTTCCTGGATGGGCCGCGACCGCCAGGTCGATCCCCCTCTCCGGCGTGCGGTAGGGCGCACTGCGCGCAAATCGACCTTGACCGGAAGCGGCCTTAGCTGATAAGTAACCCACGCGGACAGAAACTCTTCTTATCGGCACATTTCCCGACAGAACTTGAGTCGATTGTGGTACACGGAAGGAACGCTATCGGCGCGGTATGTTGCCTGGCTGGCTTGCTAGCGACGGCGGACGTCGTTGGCCAGTCGCCGCGCGTGAGCATCCCGCCGAGCAATCCGGCTGCGACGAATCTGGGAACGGTGGCGCCGACGCTGCCGGGATCAGCCCTGCTGAGCCAGCCGGCATTCGATCCCTATTCGACATCGACGATTCCCGCCTTGCCGAACGCCGCTTCGATTCCCCCGTCGTTGCCGACGATGCCGAGCACGGGTGCACCGGCTCCGATCTTTGGTTCGCAGGGGGTACCGGCGACGGGCGTACCTCCGCCCGCGGCCCCCTTATCGACCTGGCCGGCGTGGACGGACCCTAATGCCGCGGCGGCGCCGGGGTTTCCGAGTACCGGATATCCCGCGCCGTACACGCAACAGCCCTCGGTCATTTTTCCAAACGGGTTGGGTCCCAGCTGGGAACAGACGTGGCCTTGGAATTGTGCTCAGGAAGGGCGGTATCTCCGCTTGTTCCAGGATTTGCGCCTGCGGCATACCTGGATCACCGGGGGCGAGGGACCTCAGGAGATGGGGATTAATGAGACGGAGGTGGCCACGACGGTCAACTTCCCGAACTTCCTGTGGCTGGGGGCTCCGTTGCAGGTATCGCCCATGTTCGCGATGGACTGGTGGGACGGCCCTGTGGCTGCGCCCGGGACCTTTCCGACCGATTCGGCACCGCCGGGAGCTTTCGGAACACCGTCGCGCGTGTACGGAGCATCGCTCGGATTTGGCTGGCAGCCGCGGCTGACGCCTCAGCTCGCGGCCGATCTGGATGTCAACGTCGGCGTGTTTACGGACTTCCAGGGGGTGACTACCGACAGTGTGCGTTTTCAGGGAACAGGGCTAGGCGTCATCGCGCTTACTCCGACCACCACGCTGAAACTGGGCGTGACTTATCTCGATCGCGTTGACATCAAACTGCTCCCGGCAGCCGGCGTGCTCTGGACGCCAACGCCGCGCAGTCGCATCGACTTGTTCTTCCCGCGGCCCCGAGCGTCGTTCTATCTGACCACGCTCGGAAACACCGACCTGTGGATCTTTTTCAGCGGCGAGTACGGCGGAGGATCGTGGACGATTGGCGAGTCGGCGGTTGATCGGCGCATGGATGTGAACGACATCCGCGTCGGCGGTGGTCTCGAGTGGACGCATCAGTTCGGTCTGAAGGCGTTTGTCGAAACGGCGTATGTGTTCGAGCGAGAACTGGTCTTCGCCGCCGGCACGCCGGGAGTCAACGAGACGTTCTCCCTGAACGACGCGGTCATGGTACGGGGGGGCCTCGTGTACTAGGCCCTACGCCCTCTACCGGAGTACTGGGAGAGGGGACTTGGGGAACCGCAGCGCGGTCAGCCAGGCGGGTTTTCGGACAGAGCCCAGCTAGGGCCCTGAGGATGTAGCACGATGGTCAATCTCTGCCACGATCGACACGAGCTGGCATGCACCGCGATTCCGCGGAGATTGAGCGTGCTCCGACGGATCCGCAGTCCGGTGCGGGCATGCCTTCTCCACTCTTCACTCGCCGTTCGCCGCATGGTCTGCTGGTTGGCGGGAACGGCAGTGCGACCGGCGCCCGTCCTTTTCGTCGGGCTGCTCTCGGTGGCCGGGTTGGGCGGCCCGACGGACGCCGCCGGAGACGAGCCCGCGGCGGCCACGGCCTTCGAGAACCCGCCGTTGCTGTATGAAGGCCCCGATCCGACATCGCAGTATTTTCTGCCGACCCTGGTGGCGTGGGGAGCGCCCGTCAGCGGCCCACCCGCGACGCCCCTGTCGCCTGTGCCGGCGTCCACCGGCTCGGCAGCGCTGCCGGGTACCACATCCACCGAGTTGCTGCCACCTTTACTTCCGCCCGAAAACGGTCCTGGCGATACACTGGGGGATATTCCTGTATGGCAAAGCGCGCCCGAGTCGTTCGGTTATCCTGAGGAAACGTTGACCTGCGGGATCACTGACCACAAGGACGGATTCTTCCAGAAGGTGGGGGTGACTTGGACGTGGATCGACCGTCGGAAGTCTGACGAGTACGGCCTGCACGAACTGGACTCGTTTGTGACCGTGGCCGTGCCGGCGCCTTCGCGGGAATGGCCGATGTTGATCTCACCGACGTTCAACATGCGATTGATCGATGGTCCCGTCGCGCCGGATCTCCCGGGCCAGGTCTATGAGGCCTACGTCGACTTCCTGTGGCTGCCCCGATTGAGCCCGCGTTGGTTAGGAATTGTGGGAGTGGCCCCCAGCTATTATGGCGACTTCGAAGTCGATGAATCGGAGGCATTCCGTCTGACCGGAAAGGGGCTCGTCCGCTTCGACTGGATTCCGGATCGATTCCAGGTCATGCTCGGTGTGCTCTACCTGAACCGAAACGATGTCAAGTTGCTGCCGGCGGGCGGGATCATCTGGATGCCGGACGACGCGCGCCGGTATGAGCTGGTGTTTCCCCGTCCCAAGCTGGCGCACCGCATCACGGTCGGGGCTCACTACGAAGATTGGGTCTACCTGGCTGGAGAGTTCGGCGGCAATACGTACGCCATCGAGCGAGTCGGGGGGGCGGCGGACTTTATCACGCTGCGCGACATTCGCGTGACGATCGGGCTGGAACGCAAAAAGAACGGTGGGGCGGGTTACCGGCTGGAGGTGGGCTACGTCTTCGGGCGACGCGTCGAGTACGATTCCGTGACACCGGACATCGAGGCCGACGACACGGCGCTGGTGCGGGGCGGGTTCACGTTCTAGGCACGAGGCCCTCACCCTGACCCTCTCCCGGAGTACCGGGAGAGGGGACTGGATGCACCGCTTCGCGGTCAGTCATGTGGGTTTTCTGTCAGGGCCTGGCTAGTTGCTCACGCTGCCGCTTCCCTTGGGCGGAGTGAACTTGATCTTCTCCACGAGCTTAACCAGATTGCCACTGTCGTCCGTATATCCCGACACGGCGGTAATTGCGTTAATGACGTGTTCGTAGTTCAGTTGGTAGTCGCAGTCCAGCTCAACTTCGGCGGACTCCTGAATGCTGCCCGGTCCCCGCTGATCGCCGACGATTCCGATGATCTCCAGCCGCAGGGCTTCCATCGAGTCGATGACGCGATCGTTCAGCCGCAGGCCAGCTAATTGCCCGTCGGCATTGGAAATCATGCGTACTTTGATCGGAGGCAGGAGGTTGGGATCGACGCTGCCCTGTGCGACGCCCAGGGGCATCTTGATGCCGAAGTCGCCTTCGGCGGACACGATCTTCAAGGTGAAAATAAAAAATGTCAGCAGCTGAAACACGATGTCGATCATCGACGTCATGTTCAGTTCGATTTTTTCGCTTCCCAGCTTCCGGCGTCTCATCGACGGTTCGACCTCCGGCCGTGCGGCCGATCTCGGTAGGGCGGGGCTACGGCGGAAATGCGCCGAGTTGCCATGTCACTCGACGATTTCCATGGCCCGCAGTACAAATCGCTCGAACTGGTTTTCCTGGCAGACCTTGATCAACTCCTGGACTTTGCCGGTCTTTGTCGATTTGTCGGCGCGAATGATGATGTTCGCGTCCGCGACATTTTGACGCTCGCTCTGCAGAACGGCCCGCTCGCGGCGGAGATAGGTGGGCAGCGCCGCAATCGAAAACTCGTCGGGACCGTACAGCACGGTACCCTGACGAGTCAGGTGCAAGGTAATGGGATGCTCGAGCGGACGATCTGGCGGCTTGGCCAGCACGCTCTTGGGCAACTGGATCCGCTCGTTCTGATCCGCCTCCGTGAAATTGACGATCACCATGAAGAAGGCGAGCAATTGAAACGTCATGTCGATCATCGGTGTCATGTCGCACTCGACGATCGACGCTTCGCTACGTTTAATCCGCATGGGTCTGTGTCCCGTTACTTGGCGGCCGTGGTACCCGGCGTTTCAAAGCGACTCATCAGCCCTTCGCTGACCACACTCACCTCGAACACCAGCCGCGCAACCCGGTTCTTCAGGATGTTGAATGCCGCCATGGCCGGAATCGCGATGGCCAATCCCACGATGGTCGTGACCAACGCCGTGGAAATACCCGCCGCGAGCTCCGATGGTTTAGGCGTCGTGCTGCTGTTGGCGATCACGCTGAACGAACGAATCATCCCGTCCACGGTGCCAAATAGCCCCACCATCGGCGCAATGGTGCCGATCAGTGCCATATAGCTGAGACGGTGATCCAGTTTCATACTCTCCTCTTCGCCGATCAGCGTCATGGCTTCAATGGCCTTTTCATAACCCGAGGCGATCTTTTCCAGCCCGGCAGACAGCATTTGCCCCAGGAAGGATTCATCCGCTTTGGCCAACTCGTACGCTTCCTGGTACTTCCGCTCATTCAGCTGGGCACGGAAAGCGTCGACCAGAGCCGGTGGGCAGACATTTTCGCGCCGTGCGGACAGCAAGTTCATGATGAACAAAGCGACCAGCGTGAAGGACAGTCCGAGGAACACGATGACGTAGGGCAGGCCGAGCGCGTCGTAGAACCAGCGCAGCGCGCTGCGACGCGGCGGGGGCGCATCTTCGATCGGTGCTGCCGCGGCAGGCGCAGCGGGTTCCGCGGCCGGTGCGTCCGGCGGGGGCGCGTCCGGCGCGGGCGCGTCCGGCGCGGGTGCGGCCGCAGCGGGATCGGCTTCCTGGGCGACGGCCGCGACCGGGCCCCACATGCGCCATCCCGTTCCACCGTCGTCGACGACCGTGGCGGTGACCAGCAATGCCGAAAGGAATCCGAAAAGCACGAGACGACGCCGCATGGGCTTACTCCGCAGTAGTTGCAGGTGGCTGAAAATGGATCCGCTGTTCCGGCTCGACCCGTGCGTCGGGCGCGGTGCCGGAGTGGTTGGTCGGCGAGCGAAGTTGCTGTACTTACTGATCCTCTACGTCGATTCTACCTGGCACGGACAAATCCGATACCGGTACGAGCCAGGTCACTGCCGCTTGGCCCAACTGCTGCCCGCATACCGTTCTGTCAGCAGGCTGCGGGCGGCCACGGCCCGATCCGATTTGTTGGCCGTTGTCCAGAGCTTGCTCAAGTGGTACAGGGCCTCGGCGTGCACTTCGGGTTGCTGCGGAAACAGCGTGTCGGTATGCAGGAAGGCTAACAGCGCTTCCTTAGGCTTGTTCTGTTTCAGGTAGCACCGGCCGAGTGCATTGTACGTTCGGCCAAAAAGCTCCTCAGCCTGGATGTCGTTCTGGCGAATGATCTCTTCCAGCATCTGGATGCCTTCGTCCACCTTGCCGGTTTCCGCCAGGGTGACCGCTTTGCCGACGCGGGCCATGTTCTTCTGCTGAGCCGCATCGGCCGAATCGATCGACGAAGCGATCACCGCGTCGTAACGAGCGGCCGCCTCGGCAAACTTGCCTTGGGCCTCCAGAGATCGACCCTCGAGCACGCCCACGCGCAGTTCAAACTCCGTCCAGCCCGCTTCCTGGGCCGTCTTGGTCAGAAAGCCGTAGTACTTGGCCGCCTCGTCGAATTTTTCACGGGACACGGCCAACGTGCCGAGCATCTCAGCCGCCTCGACGAAATGAAAGCTCTTTGGCGCCGAGCGCGCGAAGGCCATCATCGCCTGGGCCGCCGCATCCTTGTCGCCGCCGCCTGTCATCGCCAGCTTCCCCAGCACCAGCGCGAGGTAAAAGTCGACATCCTGGCGCACCAGGTCGCGGGCGATCGCCGCCGTGTCGATCCGCCGCAGCTGATCGCGGGCCAACTCCCACTGGCCGTTGTGAATCGCATCCCGCGAAGAAGACAGTTCCCGCGGCTCGTCCCCGAACGTCACTCGGCGAACGTCCAGCACCGAGAACTTCTGATCCGCGCCCCGGGCGCGGACGATGATCTCGGTCTGGGACGTGGACGAAATTGTGCCGGCGACCAGCGCGCCACGCAGGGGAATGATCTGGTCGGGACGCTGCTGCGCCCTTGCGGGGCGGGTAATCCCCCCGAGCAGCAGGGTCGTACCGGCCAGCCATACGAGGCCGAAGGTCGACCCGCGCCGGGAGACGCGCTGCGCCAACGGCCGGCTGGCGTCCCTCCGGCCAGGGATCGAAAGTGGGCAATACATCGAGGACTCCTGCAGGTAATCGCGAATTGGCAAGGTAGCTGCGCGAGCGGCGGGACGGAAAATACGCGATCTAACGTGTCGTTGCGGTTTGCGGACTGTCGCGAGCGGGGCTCGCCGGAGCGGGGAATGCCTTCAGCCCGATCGGCGATTCGCCCTTCGCCTGTTGCAGTCGCCGGGCGACGGCGTCGTATCGTCTCATCCATGTCTCGCCCCCCATGTCCGGGTACAGTCGGCGGATGACGGCCAGCCCGTTTGTGGCGCTGGTCAGCGAACGCTCCTTATCCGCACCCTGCTGTTGTTCGGCATGCAGAACGCGGCACAAGGTCATGTTAATGTTGGCTTCATGAAACGTATCCCGGAACTGGGGATGCCGGGCGGTCACCTGGGCGATGCGCCCCCAGCCCCAGAGGATGTTCTTGCCGTCGGCACCCGGGTAGTGTCCGCCGATCGCGCGATCGTACAACGCTTCCTTGGTCGGCACGCCAGCCCACTCCTGATACGTGCGGGCTGCTTCGACCTGGATGTTGACCAGCATGGCGTTCTCCGTCAGCACCTTGACGTAGGTATCGATGGCCGTTTTGAAGTCGCGCTGCTTCCGTGCAACGGCGGCCAGGCGGATCTGGACCTGTGTCAACGTCTTCGGGTCGGGCTTCGTCTCCGACAGAATTCGGTCAAAGGTCGCTTTCGACTCTTCATAAAAACGCAGCGAGTCGGCCGAAGGACCCGACGCCGTTTCAAAGCCGGTGCCGAGACTAAAAAACGTCTCCGCGACCCAGTTCAGTACGCTGAACTCATTCGTCTCGCTTCGGATCTGTTTCAAGAAGGATTCAAATCCCTTCGACAACGCGAGCTTGGCTTCGGGCGAGGCGACTTTCAGTTGATCTTCCAGGTTGCGGGCCAGGCTGACAAAGACCGCCACCATGCGCGTCTGGCCGGCGGGAGTGGACGCGATGGCCGTTTTCATTTTCGTCATCGTATCCTGGGCCTTCGTCAACATGGCGGCGCCGTCCGCCGCTCCGCTCAAGCCGCCGATGTAGGCCCGTAGCGCCGTCTTGTAGGTTTCTTCGACAATGCTCGGTTCTGCCGAGGCGGAGTGCTTCTTGGCGACGAGCGTCAGCGGGCCGAGCTGGGGATGCTCGAGCACTTCGATGGCCTTCGTGGCCTGCTGCTCCTCGACATACACCTGGGCGAGTGCCAACAGGGCCAGTAAGGATGTCCGGTCGGGAGTCGTACGCTGCTGCAACCGACCGTAAGCCGCCGTGAGGACCCGTAACGCTTCCGCCTTCAGTTCATTCAGCTTCACGGTTTGCGCCGCCCGATCGGTCCCTGCTGCTTCCTCCGCCGACATCTGCTGGACACCTTGGAGATACGCGGCCCACACCGCCTGCCCCGTCTTGAGCTCCGCATCCGTCCGCTTGTCCGACGACTCGGGGATCTTGGCCAGGAATTCCAGTGCCCGTTCCAGCTGGCCCGCGTTGATCATGAACGGAATCAGCGTGCCGAGCGCCTCTTCGCCCTCGGGCTCCGATGGCCACCGCGTGGCGATGTACTCGGCCACTTCGACAACGTGGTTCGTCTCGAATTCCTTGTCGTCCGCCTTGTTCTCGGCGTACAGCTTCAGGTACGAGGCCATCGCGATCTTCGCACACTGGCGCGCCGCGGAATGATCGGGAAAACGCCGCGCGACGAACTCCCCGATAATGGCGGATTGGTACAGGTCGCCCTGGGTGAAGTAGAGGTAGCACAGGAAGTACCGGACCAGGTTGATGTCGTGTACGGGTGTCTCGTCGTTGGCTAGCGCGAGTGCTCGTTGGAAGAGCCGCATGGCCTGCTGCTCGCGCTGAGTGCGATTCTGTTGCGCTTCGGCCAGCTGCTTCTGCAAGTTGGCTTTGACGCCGGCATCCTTCTCGGCCTGGATGCGCGCGGGCAGCTCGCGCAGCAGGAGCGAGTCGGTTTCCAGGGCTTCGAGCGTTTCACGGCCGAAATCGCGGGCCTGCGCGAACGTGTTTGCCTCCCGCTGATCGGACGTCTTCTCGGGTCCGCCCAGCTGAGCCAGCAGTGCCTGGGCCTCCGGCTGGTAGTCGCTGTCGTACTTGGCCACCAGCGTGGCGAACTTCTTCGCTTCGGACAGAGACACGCCCACCTGCCGGTCGCTTGGGTTCGATTTCTGGAGGTCCTCCGCCTGCATGGCATAGGCCTTGGCCAGGTACAGCCGCAATACCAGCCACTCCGGATCGCGGTCGTCGACGGGACGAGCCAGCGCCATCCAGTCCATGCCGCGGCGGATCGCCTCGACATACTTCCGCTCCGACGGATCCAGCCACACCTCCATTGCGTACTTGAGCACCTTGGTTTTCAGCGTGCGAAACGCGTCGGGCGCATCCGGTTGATCCAGGAGTTCGCCCAGAAATCCAGACGCGTCCTTCAGTTTCTTGAGCTTGATAAGGCAACGGGCCTGGTACATGCGCGCGTACAAGCCTGCGATTCGCACCCGGTAGTCCTTGTAAATCGTGTCGTACGTCTCGGCCGCCTCGGAGAGATAGGCCGTCGCCTCCTTGCTCCCGGGCGGGACAGCATCCGCCATTTCCTCCCGGATCGCGGCACCGAGCAACAGGGTCTGGAGGTAGTCCGTGCGCAGCTGATCGCGTCGTGCCGCCTGCTGACGCTGTATCTCGTCGTTTTCATCCAAGAACCGCGGGAATCGCTCGAGCTGTGCCTTCAAATCCGCGCGCTGACGGGTAAAGACGGCGAAACCTTCTTCGTATAATTTTCGCGCGTCGGCCAGGTTTTGAGCTCGATCTCGCTTCTTCGCCTGCTCCGTTTTCATCCGGGCGCGTTCCACAACCAGGCTGCCCAGCTGCGACCGGGCCGTGTGGACCATGGGATGTCCACCCTTCTGGTTGATGAATTGCTGGATCAACTTCTGGGCTTCATCCAGCGCCTTCTCGCGCTGCGTCAAATCCCGTTCAATCCGCGACGACTCGATCAGTGTGATGCCTTTTTCCAGGTCCACTGTTTCGCGCAAGGCCACCGGCGCAAGAGGGTTGTTCGCCAGCAGATCCAGGTATGCCAGCGCCTGATCGAAGTACCCGCGCTGGCGCAGCGCAGCCAGAAACTCGCTCGCCGGCTCCGCAGCCAGGCCCCGCGCCGCCCCGCTCCACGGCAACCAGCCTCCGATTAATAGGCAGCCGACTACCCGCCACATACTGGCTGCTGACAGGCGTCGCCGTCTCCTGTGATCCATCCCGTTTCTCCGCGCGCTCCCGATTACCCGCGCACCGCGTCCGTTCGCTCGCACGGCCGTACCGTCGAACCCAAACGCGTCGCATGGGAAGACTGAGCCATCCAGAAAACCCGTTCGCTGCCCTCGTTCCACCGACGTGAGGACAAGTCTGCTGCTGCTGGTGAGCCCGCCACGAGTTCGCGGTAGGACGCTCCAGGCAACGCGAATGCCGACTGCCCGGCCGAGATGAGTGGCGTATCGTGCGGTGAACTTCGCGGGCACCCGGAGCGCCGACGGATCGTTCCCCGGCGCCCTCTTACAGGTTATAAGGCCGTGCGAATGGCTTCAAGCAGCAGGGAAGGACTACGCGGCAAGAATGCCCAAGATCGTTGCAGTCGTAACGGATGGACGCGCTGCGCCGACGGGACCCGCGCGGCGGCCAGAGCCCAGATAGCCCCGGCTCCGAGGGGTGCAGGATTGTAGCGGAACTGGCCGTCGCGGAACTCGCAAGAGTTCCGACGGATCGCGGTCGGTCGGGCGTCGGAAGTGTTGCCCCTTCCGCTACGAGGGGCGTCACGAGGGTAGCGTCACGAGCGTAGTGGAACTCGCAGGAGTTCCGAGGGATCGCGGTCGGGCGTCGGAAGTGTTGCCACTTCCGCTACGAGGGGCGTCACGAGGGTAGCGTCACGAGCGTAGCGGAACTCGCAAGAGTTCCGACGGATCGCGGTCGGGCGGGCGTCGGAAGTGTT
>JBFWYF010000081.1:0-13594 GCA_050186685.1 Pirellulaceae bacterium | reverse complement strand
GTCAGCAAGATGCCGAACATCGTGACACCCAACATTCCCGCGAAGACCGCTATTCCGAGAGTGCTTCGCATCTCCGCCCCCGCGCCGACGGCCAGTGCCAGAGGAACTACCCCCAGGATAAACGCCAGCGACGTCATGATGATCGGCCGCAAACGCAGCCGGCAAGCTTCGACCGTTGCATCCTCGGGCGTCCCGCCGCGCGAGGATTTTTCCTTGGCAAACTCCACGATGAGGATCGCATTTTTTGCCGCCAGACCCACCAGTACGACAAAGCCGATCTGCACAAAGATGTTGATGTCCATTCCGGCTAACGCCACTCCGAGCACCGACGACAAGAGGCACATCGGAACGACCAAGATGACGGCCAGCGGCAGGCTAAGGCTCTCGTATTGGGCCGCCAGCACGAGGAACACCAGTACGACCGCAGCGGCAAAGACATAAATCGCCGTATTTCCGGCGAGGATCTGCAGCAACGTGAGTTCGGTCCATTGAATGTCCGTTCCTTGCGGCAATTCCGCTGCGGCAACATCCTCCACCGTCCCGATGACCGTGCCCGAGCTGACACCGGGCAGCGAACTGCCATTGACGGCGGCTGCCGTCTTTCCGTTGTAGCGAATCACCAGCGCCGGCCCACCGACTTCGGTCACGCGAGCTACACTGCCCAAGGGCACCATTTCGCGAGTCGCGTTGCGAACTTTCAGCTGGCGCACCTGCTCGGGGGTCAATCGGAATTTCGGATCTCCCTGGAGATTGACTTGCCAGGTACGTCCGAACTGGTTGAAGTCGTTCGTGTAGTACCCCCCCAGGTAAAGCTGCAAGGTCAGGAACACTTCATTGAGCGGTACTCCCATGGCCTTGCATCGCTCGCGGTCTATGTCAACAAACATCTGCGGCGTGCGAGACCGGAATGCACTGAACAGCCCTACCAGACCCTGTTGCTCGTTTCCGATGGCGGCCAGACCATCTGCGGCTTCTTGCAGTCCATCGAAGCCGATCGCACCGAGATCGCGCACCATGAGCTTGAAGCCGCCCGCGCTTCCCAAACCGTCGACGGCCGGAGCACCGAACACGGCTACTGACGCTTCCTGTACCTCACGGTAGCAGGCTGCGCGGAGCTTCGTGGCAATCGCGTCCGCTCCCATCTCGCTTCCATGCCGACGGTGAAATTCGTCGAGCACGATGTAGACGGTCCCGTAATTCGACCCAATGGCGTTCTGGACGATGGACTGCCCGGAAATCGTAATCGTGTGGGCTATTCCGGGGATTCCCCCTGGGGCGAGACCGCCTGTTTCCGACGGATGGTGATTGTCCCCGGCATGGTCCCCCACGGCGTGGTCTCGTGTTGCATCGGCGGTCGCGAAGCCCCCGGCCCCCCGAGCGATCTTCTCGATCTGACTCATCACCGACTGAGTCCGTTCGAGCGACGCCGAATCCGGCAATCGTACGTCAACGAGAAGGTACCCTTTGTCCTGCGAAGGAATGAATCCGACGGGCACGCGGGTAAAGCTGTAATAGGTCAAGTAGAGGAGTCCACCGTAGATCAACAAAACGATCATGCTGACCCGCAGGAGCATGCCGACGGCGCGGCTGTAGGCATCCGCCGTCACTTGGAATCCGGTATTGAAAAGCCGGAAGAACCAGCCAAATACCAGGTTAATAAGTCTGGTGAGTGGATCACGTTGCTCGTGCTTGGCTCGCAGCAAGAGTCCGCACAAGGCCGGGCTCAAAGTCAGCGAATTCACGGCCGACAAAAAAGTGGACACGGCGATCGTCAGCGCGAACTGCCGAAAAAACTGTCCGGTGATGCCAGGGATTACCGCGCAGGGAACAAACACGCACATGAGAACGAGAGAAATCGCGATAATTGGTCCCGTCACCTCGCTCATGGCCTTACGTGCCGCTGCTTTCGGAGTGAGCCCATGCTCCAGGTGATGCTCAACTGCTTCGACCACCACGATAGCGTCGTCGACCACGATTCCAATCGCCAGTACGAGCCCGAAGAGCGAAAGATTATTGAGACTGAAGTCCAGCCCAAACATCACGGCAAAGGTGCCGACGATGGCCACCGGTACGGCGACCAGCGGAATCAGCGTCGCCCGCCAAGACTGCAGGAATGCGAGGACGACGATCGCCACCAGAATAATCGCGTCGCGGAGGGCCTTGAAGACTTCGTGGATCGACTCTTCGATAAAGGGTGTGGTATCGTAGACAATCTTATAGTCGAGGTCGGGTGGAAAATTGGTCTTGAGCTGCTCCATCCTCGCATGAATCGCCTCGGCCGTGGCGAGTGCATTGGACCCCGGCTGCTGAAAAATCCCCAGGCCGATCGAAGGCTGACCGTCGAGCGAGCATGATGTGTCCTCGGTCTTGGCACCGAGCTGGATCCCGCCAAATTTGCGACCTTGGGCGTCGGTCCGAACATCGGTGACCAGGTCGCGCATCCGGGTAAGCTGGCCATCGTCGCCCGTTTTCACGACGATCCTTCCAAACTGTTCTGGATCCGTCAATCGCCCCAGCGTACTGAGCGTGTATTGAAATGCTTGTCCTTGGGGGACCGGCGGTCGGCCTAAGGAACCTGCCGCGACCTGCACGTTCTGCTCGCGCAGCGCCGCCGCGACATCGCTAGCCGACAAGTCGCGGGCGGCCATCCTTTCCGGATCGAGCCAGACTCGCATGCTATAGTCGAGCTGGCCGAGATACGTCACGTCTCCTACTCCCTTGATCTGTGCCAGTTCGTCGCGCACCTGGATCGTGGCGTAATTGCTGAGATATAGCTGATCGTAAGTCCCCTTGGGGGAAATCAAATTGACCACCAGGAGAATGTTCGGCGACTTTTTCTTGACGCTCACGCCGGTTTGCTTCACTTCACTCGGCAAAGTTGGCAAGGCGAGATTCACCCGGTTCTGCACGAGCACCTGCGCCATATCCAGATCGGTTCCGACCTCGAACGTCACGGTCAAATTATAGCCCCCGTCGTTCGTGGATTGGGAACTCATATACAGCGCATTTTCGACGCCTAACACCTGCTGCTCGATGGGAGCGGCCACTGTGTCGGCCACGACGGCGGAGCTGGCCCCTGGATAGTTGCAGGTTACCTGCACCGTGGGCGGAGTGATTTCAGGATACTGAGCCACCGGCAAGATCAATACTGCGATCCCACCGACAAGTGTAATGATGACCGAGATGACGGCCGCAAAGATCGGGCGGTCGATAAAAAAGTGTGCCACGATCGTTACCGCTCCTTCGCAGGCCGCGCAAGCGATGGCTCAGCGGGGCCGCCGGAAGGAGCCGCGGCGAGAGGACTGGCGGAAGAGGCGGGACCCTGGTCAGCCGTATCCGGCGCCGCTGGATTCGGAGGGGCCAGCGGCGGCTCGGTACCGCCCGTTGCCGAGGGAGCTGGTCGTGGTGTGGGTTCCGCGGCCGGCAAGAGATCCGCCGTTGGGAGCGTGGCCTCTGCCACTTCCATCTCGACCTTCTGGCCTGGCTTCACACGCTGAAGCCCCTTGACGATCACCAGCTCGCCGGCCGTCAACCCCGATTTGATAATCCGAAACTCGCCTCGTTGCGAGCCAAGCTCGACGAGACGCCGCTCGGCCGTACGATCTTCCCCGACCACATAGACGAATTTGATGCTCTGATCCGTCGCCAGCGCCTGCTCGGGAACGAGCAAGGCGGGATACGGCTTGCTGACCGGAATCTTCACTCGCACAAAGAGTCCGCTCGCCAGGGCGCGATTGTCGTTCGGAAAGACCCCGCGCAAGCGTGTCGTTCCCGTGCCGGGATTGACTTCGCTTTCGACGAAATCGAGAACGCCGGCGTGGTGGAAATCGGTTTCGTCGGCCAGTTGCAGGTAGCAGGGTATGCTCGCGTTTCGCAGACTGCCCGGGGCCGCGGACCGACTTTCGTCGCGCTGCCGCATATAGCGAAGCAACGACCGCTCGTCGACATCGAAGTAGACGTACATCGGCTGCTCACTGATTATCTTCGTGAGCGGTGTGCCGGCACCCTGACCACCCGTAAGCAGATTCCCCTCGCTGACGAGTGCCCGATCAATACGGCCCGCGATCGGCGCCTTGATGACCGTATATTTCAGGTCTACGGCGGTCCGATTGGCGTCGGCCCGGGCTGCGGCGATTGCCGCCTCCGACGACTTCACAGCCGCAATGGATTCCTCGTACTCCTCCTTGCTGACCGCCCCGGATTTCACGAGCAATTCGTCCCGAGCCAGTTTGGCCTTGGCCAGTTCGAGGTTGGCGGCATTAAGATCAATCCGCGATACCGACTGTTGATGGATAGCCTCATATTCATCCGGCTCGATCGTGAAGAGCGTCTTTCCCGCTTCCACAAAATCGCCGTCCTGAAACTCGATGGTCTTGAGATACCCGAACAAACGCGATCGTATCTCCACAGTCTTCGACGCCTCGGTACGACCCGTGTACTCATCGGCGTCGATCGTCTCTTGCTGACGGACGGCCATCACGGTCACCTTGGGAACCGGCTTCTCGGCGGCCGCAGGCGCGGCATGGTTACAACCACCGAGTTGGGGCACGGTCAAGACAACGCCGAGCACGGCTCCGAACCGCGAGAAGGCCGATAGTGTCCGGTAACGAATTTGTGTCATGGTGGAGTGGGGATCCGCCGTTTCTGTGATCTCGCGGCCCACGCGGAGCGCGGCGAAAGAGGCGACCTCGGCACGGCCAGCCCGGCCGTTCATGCGGTCCCGGGCCCTGGCGAGAAATTTGTGGTGCGCATCGTCCGTTACCTTACTTCGCAGCGCGGGTCGGATGGGACTGGCAAAACTGACAGGGGAACAAGAATTCCGGCCGAGGCGTCCGGGTTGTGAGCTATTCGGCAATCACCCCGAGTTTCAACGCAATCCGCACGAGTTCGGCCGTTGACCTGACCCCGAGCTGTTTCATCATTCCGTACTTGTGAAACGCGACCGTCCGCGGAGTAATCTTCAGGATGCGGGCAATTTCCTTCATCGTGTGACCTTCGGCCAACAACTGCAGGACCTCTCGCTGACGTGCGCTCGATAGTGTCGGCCCCTGCGGCACATCCGGGCGGCGGGCCAGCGCCGTGACCAGTCCCTTGGCCACCAGCGGTGTGATATAGGATCTTCCCCACATCGCTTCGTCGATGGCCTGCAGAAGTTCCGAGGCGGCGGAGTTTTTGAGCAAGTAGCAGGCGGCCCCCCCTCGCACCGCCTCCGCCGCGACATCGGGATCTTCGTTGATGGTCAAGTAGATAATCTTGATCTCGGGCATCGTCCGTTTGAGTTCGCGCCCCGCTTCCAGGCCGTTGAGGTGCGGCATGGCAATATCCAGCACAACGACATCGGGCTTTCTTGCCGCGGCCGAGGCGAGCAGTGATCGTCCGTCCCCCACTGAATCGATGACCTCGCACTTCGGTTCGAGTATTTGAGCGAATGCCTCGCGCAGCATGCGATGGTCATCTGCCAGGATCACGCGCGGACGCTGCAAACCCATCGACGACTCCTCTACGGTTTAGATTGGCCACCTTGGCGGCACTTCATCACATGGCGGCATTCGATATCGGCACGTCGGCCTCGGTCGACGTGCTCTCCAGGGGCAGGCACGCCTCGATGCGTGTACCCACGTCAGGCTGGCTGACGATAATCAATACTCCTCCCACCAGGCGGAGCCGTTCCTGCATGCTGACCAGTCCCAATCCCCCGCGTCTAACGTTTTCGCCCGTATCAAACCCTCGCCCATCATCGGCTACGACCAACCGTACCGTGGTGGCCTGCGCGGTCATGTCAACCTGGACGTGCAATGCACCGCTATGCTTGACGACATTGCGCAGTGACTCTTGGGCGACACGGAACAGGCAAATGGCCGCCTCTGTTGAAAGGTTGCCCGGCAAGGATGTCGACGCAAACGTGACTTCCATGGCGTGGCTACGGCGGAGGTCGTCACAAAGGCTGCGTATGGCCGCTTCCAAGCCAATTTGCTCCAGCTTCATCGGGTGGAGCCGGTGAGACAAGTCATGGACCGACGAAGAGAGTCGTTTGACCCGCTTCGACATGGTGCCCAGTCTTTCCACGGCCTCCTCTGAACGAGCGGTGAATCGCTGCTGAAACAAATCCAGCTCGACGGCGAGGAGGGCGAGGTCCTGTCCCAAATCATCGTGCAATTCCCGTGCTACGTGTCGGCGCTCGGCCTCCTGTGCACCGAGCAACTGAGCCGCCAACCGGCGCAGTTCCTCGCGATTCTCGCGCAAGCGTGTCTCCGCCATTCGTCGCTCACTGATATCAATTACCGACGCCAGCACGAATTTTCCCGCCTCGGTACAGATCGGGCTCAATCCCACTTCCACCGGAAACTCGCTTCCGTCTTTCCGCCGTCCCGATAATTCCCTGCCGACGCCCATTCCGCGCCGTTTGGCTTGTTCGAAATACGCGTGCCGATAATCGTGGTGGTGCTGCCGACAGCGCGCGGGCAATAACAACTCCACGGCACGGCCGACCAATTCCGCCGGCGAATATGCGAACATCTGAGCGAGACGCACGTTGACGAGTACGATTTCCCCCTGCTCGCTAACCATCAACATTCCCGTCGGTGCTGCATCGATAGCCTGCCGGAATCGTGCCTCGGCCCGCGCTCGGCGATTGCGCTGTACAACAAGACCTCCAATCAGGAGCGATTGCACGCCACAAACTCCCAGCAGCCCCATTAGATGCCACTTGTACTGATCCCACACGGTCGGTTCCCGAAATCGCAATTCACTGCCGGTCGGCAGCCGTGCCGAGGAGACGCCCCAGCGCTGGAGTTGCCGCCAGTCGAACATCGTGCCGGTGCGGCTGGTCGCCTGAATGCCGATCCGCGTCGGGTCGTCACCTGCCAGCAATCGGAGCCCTAATTCGGCGGCCTCGCGCCCGGCCGTGTAGAAGCTGAAGACTCGCCCGCCAACAATCCCGCGGCCGATGTACGAATCGACGTGGCTATAGATCGGAGCACTCGACCGCGCGGCCAGCTGCTCCAGCACCGCAGCCGGCATATGAATCTGCCCGTCGCCATCTTCGAACACATGCAGGTAATAGACCAGCGTTCGCGCCGGCAAACGCTCGATCTCGTTCAGCATTTCCGCAAGCGGTCTGCCGCTCCAATAGCGAAATTCGATCTGCTCTCCCCACGCCTGAAAAGATTCGCGAGCGTTCGCTTCCCAGTAACGATCAAAGTCCGAACGCCCCGCAACTACGACCACGTGCTCCGTGCCGGGGTGCAAGTCCAACGCCAGATGCAGGGAGGCCTTCAGTTCAAATTGTGTGGGATGGCCAACCACATCCGCCGGCGGATTCAGCGATTCAATCTCCCGGCGATCCACTGCCATGAAAATCAGCGGTGTACCGGGGAAGATACGGTGGCGAAAGGCGAGGGCGAACTTGGTGGCTGAGGATAGTCCGGAAACGACAAAATCCACTCTCCGGCCGGCATATTTCCGTCGCAGAAACTCGGCTAAATCCTCTTGTTGTGCAGGACTGGCAAAGCGTGACAGGTCCAGAAACTCGTTGTGGACGTCGATCCGCCAGCCGGACCGGGCGAATGTCTGCCGAATTCCCTGGTCCGCGAGAATCGCCCCAGGGCTCCCGTCATGGGCCCCCGGATACAGCACGACCGCCAGCCGCGCGGTCGTGGGGCCCGACTCGCTGGCGAGCGCCGTCGGCAGATGACCGGCGCCGCACCACACCAGCGCCAAGACCCATCTCGCCGAGCGACCAATGATGCGCCCACCTAGTAAGTTCGCTCGAACCCTGCGCATGGGTCGACTTTCTGCTCGCAAGTCCGTGATGTCCGGCACGAGGCCGGTCCGAACCCGTTCGCTTGGATGTGTCATCGTCCTGTCAGAATTGCCAGTCGCCGCCCTTACCGCGGCCCGCGTACACTCGGACGAGTGCCCCATATTCTAGCTGCACGTGAAGCCATGCGCAACGTTTCCCGCGGTCTGACGTCGGCCTGGATGAGCCAATACCAGTTGGCCTCGCTCCGGTTCGATATGCTCGCGGGAGTCACGCTCGCCGCCTATGCCATACCCGTTTCCTTGGCATACGCGGGACTGGCTGGCGTTCCGCCTGAAATGGGTCTGTATTGCTACCTCGTCGGGGGACTGGGATACGCGCTCCTTGGCACATCGCGGCAGCTGGCAATTGGCCCGACGTCGGCAATCTCGCTGCTCCTGGGAGTCTCGCTGGCCGACATGGCCGCTGGAGATCCGGAGCGGCTGGCTAGACTGGCCTCCTACACGGCCGTTCTCGCGGCCGGCGTCTTCGTCCTGGCCTGGCTCTTGCGGTTAAGCGTCCTCGTCAATTTTATCTCGGAGAGCATTCTGACCGGTTTCAAGGCAGGGGCCGCCCTGGTGATTGCCGCTACTCAACTGCCAAAACTGCTAGGTGTGCCTGGCGGAGGAGATGATTTTTTCGAGCGGTTGGGCCTTCTCGCGCAGCAACTCCCCTCGACTCATCCCGGGACGCTGGGGCTGGGACTTGTCGCCATCGGCCTCCTGATCGCCGGTAACCGGCGGTTCCCCGGACGCCCGGTCGCGTTGGGCGTCGTATTGCTGGCAATCGTCGCGATGAGCCTCGCGGGTCCACCGTGGATGGGTGTCCACATTGTGGGCGAAATCCCGGCAGGCATCCCTCAGTTCGATTGGCCGCTCCGCAACTTGGCTTCCTTGAAACTGGCCGACTTGCGGCAACTGGTACGTCTCGCGTCGGCCTGTTTTCTGCTCTCTTACATCGAGAGTGTATCCGCCGCTCGAACGTTCGCGCTGAAGTACCACTACGATATCAGTCCTCGCCAAGAACTGCTGGGGCTCGGTGCAGCCAACCTGCTGGCGGGGTTGTTTCAAGGTTTTCCGGTGGCGGGGGGATTGTCTCAATCGGCCGTCAACGAACGGGGCGGCGCGCGGACGCCGCTGGCGCTGGCATTCGCCTCGGCGACCATCGCGGGTGTGCTCCTGTTCCTGACCGACTTGTTTCGCACGCTGCCCGATACCGTGCTCGCGGCCGTCGTGCTTGTCGCGGTATCGGGATTAATCGACGTTGCCGAACTTCGTCATTTGTGGCGCGCCAGCCGCTTGGATTTCATGGCGGCGACGGTCGCGTTGGCGGGCGTGTTGCTCATGGGCGTACTCGACGGGGTTCTGATCGCGGTGCTCGCCTCCGTATTGATGCTGCTTGCCCGGAGTTCAAGACCGGAAGTGGCCTTTCTCGGTCGCATTCCGGGTACCCAGAGATTCTCGGATCTGGCGCGGCACCCCGACAATCAGCCCCTCCCTGGCATCCTGGTATTTCGCGTGCAGGCCTCGCTGCTCTACTTCATTGTCGACCACGTTTTGGAGGCGGTTCTGCGGCGTGCACATGCCGAACGCAACTTGCGGCGTGTGGTGTGCGTTCTGTCCAATGTTCCCTACGTCGATGTGTCAGGGGCGCGCATGCTTCGCCGTCTGCACGAAGAACTGAGGGCCCGGCTGGTCGACTTCAAGATCGTCGAAGCACACGGGCCAGTCCGCGACCTGCTCCGCATCGAAGGTCTCGAAGAACGGGTCGGAGCGATCACGCGCCTCAGCTCGCTGGCCGAAGTGATTGATGAAAAGGAATCGTCGGCCCGCGACAAGTGATCGGGTGAGGCATGGTGCGTCAGTTGGATAGGCCGAGAGCCGAGACCAGGGCCACCAACACGCGCAAGAGCGTTGTAACGGGATAAGCTTGATTTTCATGGCCGATGGGGGACTTTCACTCGAAAGTCACAAAGTGCGGAGCCCGGGGCGCGAGTTTACTGATTGATGGGTCGCAGATGCTCGCGAATCGAATCGGGAAGGCTGCGAACGATCATTTCCACCGCTTCCGCCGGCGAATCAACAATCCGGCCAAAGCCGACCTCCCGGACGTCGAATACGCCCTGATCGACGAGGAACAGCAGGTAGTCACGCATTCCCTGCCAGAAATCACGGCCCACGAGCAAGAGGGGAAAGGGGCCGATCTTGCCGCACTGGATGAGCGTCGCCGCTTCAAAAAGTTCGTCGAGTGTTCCCAGCCCACCTGGCACGACAATGTAAGCACAGGAATATTTGACCAGCATGACCTTCCGCACAAAGAAGTATTGGAACTCGACGTTCTCGTCGACGTACGGATTGGCTGCTTGCTCGCGGGGCAGAATGATGTTCAGGCCGTACGACGGGCCACTCGCCTCGTGCGCACCGCGGTTGGCGGCTTCCATCGCGCCGGGTCCGCCGCCAGTAATCGTCGTGAATCCGGCCCGCGCCAACTCGCGGCCCACCTCGCGGGCCAGTTCGTAATAGGCATGACCAGGTCGAAAGCGTGCCGAGCCAAACACCGTCACGGCGGGCCCCAGCTTGCCCAACCGCTGAAAACCCCGCTCAAACTCTGCGGTAATTCGCGCGAGCCGAACTTTTTCGCGCTCTGGCGAGCGATTCTCCATCAGAAAATTGCGTTCGCGATTGGCCGCGTGGGCGTCCGGAAGGTTCAACTCGTACGACGTAAAGCCGGCTTTCTTCCAGTGCTTTTGCCAAGCCGTTTCCCACGCATCGATCGATGTGGGTTGCGGCACCTTAGTTCTTTTTGCCATGGTACGTTGCTTGGAGTTCAGGGACTTGTTGCGGGGTGGCGCGCGATTTCATCGAGAATCCCACGTCGTGCGCAAGGCCGCATGACAGGGCCGGAACTCCGGCCAGCTTAGGGTGAACCGGCGGCCGGAGCACCTGTCTCTTTTCTGGTCCACCCCCTGTCAATTTTGCCAGTCTCGGTGGAGCGGGCCGGAGCCCACATTGATAGAAACCGTTATCCATCTCACCACGTGAGCCCAATCCGACATGTCCACGACCGACTCGCTGAATCGTCCCCATTCCGACGGGGCGCAGTCCATTCCAGGCTTTAGTTTGGCCCCGTATGGCATCTCGGTCGGCGATGTGCGCCGGAACTTGTCGGCCGCAGCCCTTTACCGAGAGGCACTGCGGGCGGACAGCAAGTGCGATATTGCGGACACCGGAGCGCTGATCGCTTTCTCCGGAGACAAGACGGGACGCTCGCCGAAAGACAAGCGGGTGGTTCGGCATCCCGACTCAGAACAAGATGTCTGGTGGGGAGACGTCAACGTACCGATTGACGACGAGACCTTTGAAATCAACCGCGAACGGGCGATCGACTACCTCAACACCCGGTCGCGGTTATACGTTGTCGACGCTTTTGCCGGGTGGGACAAATCGTATCGGGCCAAAGTGCGTGTGGTCTGCACGCGACCCTACCACGCTTTGTTCATGCATAACATGCTCATCCGGCCGACTCGCGAGGAATTGCACGACTTCGGCACGCCACACGTCGTCATCTGGAACGCCGGCGAGTTCCCCGCCAATCGTCGCACCAAAGGGATGAGTTCCAAGACCAGCGTAGATCTATCGCTGGAGCGGCGCGAGTTTGTCATCCTGGGGACGGAGTACGCCGGTGAAATGAAGAAGGGCGTCTTCACGATGATGAACTACTTTGGCCCCAAGCGAGGCGTCCTGTCGATGCACTGTTCGGCGACGGCCGACAAATCCACTGGCCGCTCGTCGCTGCTGTTCGGTTTATCGGGAACAGGCAAGACGACCCTGTCGGCCGACCCCGAGCGATTGTTGATCGGCGACGACGAACATTGCTGGACGGACCAAGGCATCTTCAACATTGAAGGAGGGTGCTACGCCAAGGCAATCGACTTGACTCCGGAGGCGGAGCCGGAGATTTTTCAAGCACTCCGGTTCGGCGCCGTGCTCGAGAATGTCGTCTATGATGCCTCTACGCACCGGGTCGATTTCCATGATACGTCGATTACTCAAAACACGCGTGGCGCGTACCCTATCGAGTTCGTTCGCAATGCGCAAATCCCGTGCGTGGCCGGGCATCCCACGGACGTGATCTTCTTGACCTGCGATGCATTTGGCGTGTTGCCGCCGGTTACCAAGCTGACACCCGCTCAGGCGATGTACCACTTCATCAGCGGCTACACGGCCAAAGTGGCGGGGACGGAGATGGGAGTCCAGGAACCGCAGGCGACGTTCTCCCCTTGTTTCGGGGGCCCTTTTCTCGTTTGGCGTCCGTCAAAATACGCCGAGCTATTGGCCGCGAAGATGCAGCAGCACCAGACAAACGCCTGGCTTGTAAATACCGGTTGGAGCGGCGGCGCCTATGGTGTCGGTGCACGGATGAAGCTCAAACTGACCCGGGCGATCCTATCCGCCATCCATGCGGGCGAACTGGCGCGCGTCGTAACCGTCAGGGACCCGCTTTTTGGCTTTGAAGTGCCCACTAGTTGCCCCGGGGTGCCGCCGGAAATACTGGTGCCGCGTAATACGTGGAACGATAAAACGAGCTTTGACACGACCGCTCTTAGGCTGGCCAGACTGTTCTGTGCTAATTTTGAAAAGTATGCTGAAGGTGCAAGTGACGAAGTGCGCGGCGCAGGGCCTGCGACTCGGTAAGTGAAGCAACCCAAGACAGCAGCATCGAGGTACTTTCACGTGTCCCAGAGCGTACAACATGACTGCGGAACATGATCGCTTGGAGGAAGCACGGACGCAGCAGGTATTATGGAGAAAGTGGGGCCCCTATCTGAGCGAGCGTCAGTGGGGCACCGTCCGAGAGGACTATAGCGACGGGGGCGATGCCTGGAACTATTTCACTCACGATCAGTCCCGTTCGCGAGCCTATCGATGGGGAGAAGATGGCTTAGCCGGGATCTCGGACGATCAGCAGCGACTCTGTTTCGCGATTGCGCTCTGGAACGGTCAGGATCCCATTCTTAAGGAGCGGCTGTTCGGCCTGACCAACAGTGAAAGTAATCACGGCGAGGACGTGAAGGAATATTACTACTACCTTGATTCGACGCCGACGCATTCGTACATGCGGTACTTGTACAAGTACCCGCAAGCCGCCTTCCCGTACGCCGAGCTCGTGCAAGTCAGCGGCGCCCGCAGCCGGACCGAGTTTGAGTTTGAGCTGCTCGACACAGGCGTGTTCGACCAGGATCGCTATTTCGATGTCTTTGTCGAGTATGCGAAGGAGTCACCCGAACACATCTTGGTCCAAATCACGGTGCACAATCGCGGTCCGGAGACCGCGGAACTGCACGTCCTCCCGACGATCTGGTTTCGCAACGACTGGTCCTGGCGCGAGAACGCGGTCCGGCCCGTACTGAGCCAGGTTTCCTGCGCCGCCGGACAGAGCCTTGTACAGGCAGACGATCCAAAACTGGGCGTGAGATTCCTGACTTGCCTGGCCGATGTGCCACTGTTGTTCACCGAAAACGAGACCAACTCGGAGCGGATTTTCGGTGTTCCGAATCGGTCTCCTTACGTCAAAGACGGCATTCATAACTGCGTCGTGTCCGGTCAGACCGCCGCCGTCAATCCGCGGCAGACCGGGACGAAGGCGGCGGCCCACTATAAACTGCGCATCGGCGGCGGGCAGAGCGAGACCATTCGACTGCAGTTGTCGGATCGTGCTCCGATGGCGTCCTCGGGAGATAATGGGCGAGCCGAGCCTCTGGCGATCGGCCGGTTCGACGAGACGTTTCAGCGACGC
>JBFWYF010000080.1:0-13690 GCA_050186685.1 Pirellulaceae bacterium | reverse complement strand
ACCTGCTCGACCACCTCCAGTCGCTCGGCGTCGCCGACAACACGCTGATCTTTTTTCTCGGCGACAACGGCTCCGACGCGCCACTGGGGCACGAACACGCCGTCGCCTGTGCCGCGCCGCTACGAGGCAAAAAAGGGTCGCACTACGAGGGCGGCATACGCGTGCCGTTCATCGCGGCCTGGGCCCAATCGGCGCCGCAACGGTCCGCCCAGATCCGGTTGCCGATTCCCGCAGGCACCGTTCAGAGTCAGGTCGCGTCGGTCTGCGATCTGTTCCCGACCATTCTCGACGTGCTGGGAATTCCCACCCCGCCCAATCACGCCGTCGACGGGCAACGCCTGACCGTTTTGCTGACCGGTGCCTCCGATCCGTCGCACGCCAGTACCTTCCTCATGCATTATCCGCATGCACCCCATCGCAGCGACTATTGGACGAGCTACCGCGAAGGATCCTGGAAGGTCATTTATCACTACTTTCCTTCCGCAGCTTCCGAACAGTCGCATTACCAGTTGTATGACCTGTCCCGGGATCCGTTCGAGCAGCAAAATCTCGCGGCCAGCCAACCCGTCGAACTGCGTCGCCTGATGGAGCAGCTGATCGCGGCTCTGGACTCGCATCGGGCCGTCTATCCCCGGAGCGAGGACGGGACGGCGCAACTCCGGCCCGCGCTTCCGTAAGGACGATCACTTATCTCGGATGGCGAAAGGACAATCGACTATGCCGTGTTCGCATCGTGGGAACCGGGTCACTGCCAGCGAGCGCCTTTTCAGCCTCGCGCTCGCACTGCTCGCTCCATGTTCGTGTCCCGCCGAACCGGCCGCACGGCCGAATTTTGTCTTGATATTGGCCGACGACCACGGTTACGGAGATGTGTCGACCTATCATGCCTCCGACGCGCGGACGCCTCATATCGACCGGTTGGCCGCGGACGGGCTGCTGTTCACGCGGATGCGGGCGAATTGCACCGTCTGCTCCCCCTCCCGTGCTGCACTGCTCACCGGCCGCTACCCCGATCGAGTTGGCGTTCCGGGCGTCATCCGCACGCATCCGGAGAACTCATGGGGGTACTTCGATCCGAACGTCCCTACCCTGGCCGACGAACTTCGGCGGCAGGGCTATCGCACGGCGCTGGTCGGGAAATGGCATCTGGGCCTGGCCTCCCCGAACACACCCAATGAACGTGGCTTTGATTTCTTTCACGGTTTCCTTGGCGACATGATGGACAGTTATCTGGATCATCGCCGCCACGGCCAGAATTATCTGAGGCGCAACGGCGAGACGATCGACCCGCCGGGCCATGCCACGGATCTGTTCTCGAGCTGGGCCATTGAATACCTGCGCCAGAGGGCGAAGCAACCCGCACAGCCCTTTTTTCTTTATCTGGCCTTTAACGCTCCGCACTTTCCCATCGAGCCGCCGGCCGATAGGCTGAGTCGTGTCCGGGCGCGAGCCCCCGGGCTCAGCGAAGCGCGCGCGAAGAATGTGGCGCTCGTCGAGCACCTCGACGACGGGATCGGGCAGGTCTTGGCCGCCCTGAACGAACTGGTGCTCGCCCGGAACACCGTCGTTGTCTTCACATCGGATAACGGTGGGTCGTTGCCCCACGCTCAGAGCAACGAGCCCTGGCGCGATGGAAAGCAAAGCCACTACGACGGCGGACTGCGCGTCCCCTTCATGATGCGCTGGCCCGCGCGGATCGCTGCCGGCCGCACGACCGATTATGCGGGGCTGAGCTTCGACGTGTTTCCAACGTTTCTTGAATTGGCCGAGGCCACTCCGGCAGCGGACCTCGACGCCGTCAGCCTGGTGCCGCTCCTCGACGGGCGATCCATGCCCGGCTCCCGCGATTTGTACTTCGTGCGGCGCGAAGGAGGCCCGCAGTACGGTGGCAAGAGTTACGAAGCCCTCATTCGCGGTGACTGGAAGCTCATGCAGAACGATCCTTACAGCCCGATGGAGTTATACAACCTGGCGGATGACCCCTACGAAGCACAGAACCTGGCGGCTTCCCGCCCGCGGCAGCTCGCGGAACTGGGCACGGCGCTGCGTGCCCATATCCAGCGGGGCGGAGCCACACCGTGGCAACGTCCGCCGGCCAGGTAAGTTGGGCGACTTCGAGAAATATCGCACTCGGCACGCCACCTTTCCTTGATGTTCGTTGGTTCACGGAGCCCACTATGGCACGCATCTTTTTCTTCCTCGCCCTGCTGCTCGCTTCGCGGTTCGCCATTGTGGAGGCGGCAGAGCGGCCAAATGTGCTATTCATCATGTCGGACGACCTGAACAACATGCTTGGCTGTTACGGCGATCCCCTCGCGAAGACTCCGCACCTCGACCGGCTGGCGGCACGCGGCGTCCGTTTCGACCGGGCCTACTGCGCTTTTCCGCTATGCGGACCGAGCCGTAATTCGCTGTTGACAGGCCTCTACCCCAATAGCACGGGAATACTGGCGAACGCCCAGATCTTCCGGCAGACGATCCCGCACCAGCAGAGCATGCCGCAGACCTTTCGGAATGCTGGCTATTTCGCGGCTCGGATCGGCAAGCTCTATCACTACAACGTCCCCATGTCCGTGGGCACGAACGGGCATGACGATCCGGGCTCCTGGGAACTGGAATTGAACCCGGCCGGCGTGGATCGACTCGAGGAGGAACCGCACATTTTTTCGCTCCTCCCCGGTCAGTTCGGAGGGACGCTCAGCTACTTCGCCTCGCCGCGCAGCGACGAATTCCACACGGACGGGTTGATGGCCGAAGATGCCGTGTGGGTGCTCGAGCGTTGTGCCAAACGCAAGGATCGGCCGTTCTTCCTGTCGGTCGGCTTTTTCCGTCCACACACTCCCTATGTTGCTCCCCAGTCACCCTACTTTGATTGGTACTCCACAGATGCCATGCCGGTCGTCCAGAACGTCAAGGAAGACCAAGCCGACATTCCGGCGCCCGGATTGGGCAGCTACAAGCGGGAACAGGATCAGCTGACCGACGACCTGCGCCGGCAGTTTCGGCGTGCCTATCTGGCCAGCATCAGCTTCATGGATGCCCAGGTGGGTCGGATCGTGGACGCGCTCGACCGGCTCGGGCTCGCCGAAAACACCATCCTTGTCTTTACCAGCGATCATGGCTATCACATGGGCGAACATGGATTGTGGCAGAAGATGAGCCTGTTCGAGGAAAGCGCTCGCGTCCCGCTGCTGATTGTGGCCCCTGGCGTGAAAGGCGGCATGTCCGCCGCGTCGCCGGTCTCGCATGTCGACCTCTTTCCCACGCTCGCCGAAATGTGCGGTGTGACGCCTCCTGCCAATATCCAGGGACAAAGTCTCACGCCCATGCTGAAGGATCCCACCGTCTCGGGCCGCGGGTGGGCGATCACCCAGGTCATGCGGGGAGGTGGCCGCGCGCGAGCCTCCGTCACCACCAACATCGGCTCCGGCGGCGCTCGGTTCTTCGGCTACAGTTTGCGTACACCACGGTGGCGCTATACCGAATGGGACGAAGGTCGCAAAGGTCGCGAACTGTATGACCACGACCAGGATCCGCTCGAGCTGACGAATCTCGCCGATGTACCGGCCCACGCGTCGGTTGTCTCCGAACTTTCGTCACTGCTACGTTCCGCCACTGCGACGACATTTCCCCCGTCCGGCGTGACACCGGAGATTCAGCCCGGTCTGTGGGCGCCGAATGTCACGAACCCCTGACCGCGTGCCGTAGTTCTGCCGGATCTCACTCCCCTGCCCTTCCCAGTTCGGACTCCTCCCAAGCACCCCAGCCTATGAAACGCTACCCGCAGTGCATCATGTCGACGTGTTGTATTCCGTGGGACGATACAGGACACGTGGCCGAGCCGGTGTTCCGCCGCAGCGTGCGTCAAGCGCTCGCCGGCACCTCCCACTTGTATCTGTTCGGCACAGCCGGCGAGGGATACGCGGTTACAGACCGCCAGTTCGATCAAATCGTGGCCGTGTTCGCCGACGAGATGCGTGGCGCGGGAGCTGAGCCGATGGTGGGTATCATCCACCTCTCGCTCGGCACGATGGTCGAGCGGATCGCGCGTTGCCGCGAGCAGGGAGTGTGGCGATTTCAGATCTCGCTGCCGAGTTGGGGCGCGCTGAGCGACCGCGAGATGTTCGACTTTTTCGAGCGGATATGCGGTCACTTTCCTGATTGCCAGTTCATGCACTACAACCTGTTGCGCACGAAACGCCTGATTACAGGCAAGGAGTACGGCAAGCTCGCAGAACTGCATCCCAACCTGGTTGCGACCAAGAATACGAGCGATTCGCTCGCGCATATTCGCAGCCTGCTCGACTACGCTCCGCAATTGCAACATTGCCTGTCCGAAACCGGCTACGTATACGGATCGATGTTCGCCGAATGCAGCATACTGGCCTCGTTCGTCATGAACTGGCCGCAACTGCGTGCGCTGCTGTCCGCCGGCATGGCCGGCGACCGGAAAAAGCTGAACGACATCCAGCGTGAAGTCCAGATCGTGCGGCAGACGTTGTTTGAGGTGGTTCCCGAAGGCCGGATCGATGGGGCCTACGACAAGCTGTTTGCCAAGATGTACGACCCGGAATTTCCGCTCCGGCTACTGTCACCGTATGTCGGCCCAAGCGACTCCGAATTCGAGCAGTTTGTCGCATTGCTCGGCCAGAGGCTGCCGACCTGGGTGCCAGGCGAAAGAGACCGCGTGAGCTGAGCCGGCGTGACGTCCTCCAGCCGATGGACGCGGAGCTCAAGGCGACGGCAGGACGGTCAGCCAGACTGCGTCGAAACTGGCCCCCAGCCGCGGTTGCGTGCGTGCTACGCGCGTCAGAGGCGCGGGCTGCTCGGTGGTTCCCTGAATTCGGATGCGCCCCGCGAACGCAGGTCCCTGCGCGGTCAGCTTGAGCGTCACCTTGGACGCCGAGTCGCCCGTCGGCTCGGAGACCACTGGCGACGCAACGACGCCTGGCGGCAGATCAACTGCCGCAATCGTGATCGGTCCGATGGCGACGCCCGGTGGGGCGCGGCGCGCGACCTGCACGACCAGCTCCGCCGGCCTAGACGGACCGACCACGCATTGTTCGTCGGCGAGGAACAACTCGAAATCGGGCTCCTCGCGCCGAGCCGTGAGCCGATAGAACCAGCGGTCGCCTCCATGGCCAAACAAATCCTGTATGGTCAGCCGATAGGCGCCATCGGTCGTGGCCGTATGGGTCAGGACGGTGGCGGGCGCTGGCGCAGGCTGCTCTTGCTGAGCGACGACCGCCCCCGTAGGGTCGACCAGCCGCATGCGCGGCTGAAGCGGCGATTCGATCGTGCGCGTCTCCGCGACGACGACCAGCGGATCTCCCTTGCGCAGCGGCAGGGAAAAGGTGTCCTGCTGGTTCGCCTGGCCCAGACATCCGGTCACGACCGACGGCAAGGACAGTTCGACCGGAGTCGATTCCAGGGACGACTCGATCACCTCGAGCGCGGGATAAGGGACGAACCGCACACGCACCCCGCCGCCCACACCGGGCGCGAAGGCAAATCCCCAGTGGGTCACGGACGAATTCCTTCGGTCCGCCAGGGGTTCCACTTCCAGCAGACCCGCTGTGCCGGATCTGCCGAATGGCACGACCGGCAGCCGCGTCGGCGCCGAAAGATTCCAACCGCTACCGGTCACTTCCGCCCGATCCGCAGTCATCGCCGCCAGCGGTGACGCATGCGCGACGTAGGGTCCTGTTGTCAGCGTCAAGCGATATACGTAATTCGCACCCCCGTGAAAGGCAATCGAGGTATCCGGGGTCGACGAAAAAGCAAACAACCGGACGTGGTAGGTCCCCGCCGAGTCCGCCGTGAAGGCCAGCCGCGGGTCCAGATCCACGTCGTCGTGATTGTCGGCCAGCACAATCCCTGCGGGAGAGGCTATCTGGAGAATCGCATCCATGGGCGAGCCCAGTTGGTTGTACGCGTCGACGTCCGCGACCAGCGTCTGGCCGGCGTCCAGCTTTACGGCGAATCCGTCCACGTCGGCGCCTTCGAGCACGCCGTTCATTGTCACCTGCGCATCTTCCACCAACTGTGCCTGCAGCGGGGCATTGTTTGGCTCTCGCTCGCGGGCTTCCGGCAGCCCTCCAATCAGAAAGGGTAGCGCGGTCGCCGCCCCCTCCGTATCGTATAGCCGGATCCAGACGCGATCCGCCGCGAGGTCCGCCGGAATGGTCAACTCCAGTTTGCCAGACTCGCTTCCCGGCTTGATCTCCAGGCCTGGCGCCCAAATGGAAACAGGCCAGTGACTGAACTTGCCGGTACAGGTCACTTGCAGCTGCGTACCCCGCTGACCACCGGCCGGAAAGATGTGCGACACGCTCGGAGCCTCGGCGAATGCCACCGTGCCGGCGATGAACAGGCCGAGCGTCAGCGTCAGGAACCTCGCGCCAGGTCGCAACTTCAGGCACGCGGCACAGGGCCGGCGACGATGACGTTTCGGCGCGTTCCCCCGCATCATCCCATCAGCTCCGCAATCGGGCGTGGATCGTTCACCAGGTGTGTCGGCCGGCCAACGTTGTTGTACAGGATCTTGTCCGGCTGGATGCCCAGCTTGAGATAAACGGTCGAAACAAGATTCTCCGGTGCGTAAATGTTCTCGACTGCCGTATAGCCGCGCCGATCCGTAGCACCGACAACTTGGCCCGGCGGCGTCCCGCAGCCTGCGACGAGCACCGAAATTGCATTCGACCAATGATCGCGCCCGGGCGTTGTGGCCCCTGGCAACGTGGAGATCTGCGGTGTTCGCCCAAATTCGCCCATCACCAACACGAGCGTCGTCGCCAACAGACCGCGCTGTTCCTGGTCCTCAATCAACGTTGCGACCACCGACTCGAACTCCCGTCCCTGCCCGCGAAAGGCCGGAAAGATGTTCGAATGGTGATCCCAGCCGCCATTGTTCAACGTGACAAAGGGAACACCTACTTCGACCAGCCGGCGAGCCAGCAAGGCTCGCTGGCCAAAAGCATGACGCCCGTAAGCGTCGCGAACGCTGTCCGGTTCGCGGTGGATCTCGAACGCCTTCTGAGCCGCGGGAGACGTGATCAACGATATGGCTTGTTGAAAATTCTCGTCGACTCCCAGCACGGGATCCGCAGCCGCCCGGTCGCGAAACCGCAACAACGAATCCATCTCGGCCCGCAGTTCACGGCGGCGGACCGCCCTAGCGTCTTCGAGTCCCTGCGGAATGGTCACGTCCCGCACGCGAAAACCTGCCGCATTGGGATCGTCCGCCACGACAAATGGAGCGTGGCGCGCCCCCAGGAAATTCGGACCGCCCGACTTCGTCATGTCCGGCAGCGAGAAGTAGGCCGGCAGCCCTTCCGGAGCACCTCGCTCCGCGGACACCACCGCCCCCATGCTGGGATGAAAACTGACAAATGCGCCGCAGCTGACCGGAATCCGCGTCGGCGTGCCGGTCATCATGTAATGGTTGCCCGCCCCATGATTGTTTTGATCGTGGCGGACCGAACGCACGATGGCCAGCTTGTCGGCCAGGGCAGCCAACCGGACCATGTTCTCCGAAAAATGGACTCCCGGAATCCGAGTCGCAATGGGCTGGAACTCGCCGCGGATTTCCGACGGCGCATCCGGCTTCGGGTCAAATGTCTCGAAATGGCTCGGACCGCCATCCAGCCAGATCAGGATGCAACTGGTCCGCGGCGCGGACGGAGCTGCCGCTGCAGTCCGCAACCGTAGTGCGTTCGCCAGGCCACCACCGAGCAATGCCCCGAGTCCCACCTGCAGGCAGTCGCGGCGTCTCACTCCTTGGCAATTGACATGGATCGTCATGTTCCACTCCGATTCGCAGTCGTGATCCGAGAGCACTCGGTTAATCGATGAAATAAAACTCGGGCGTATTCAACAACGCCCAAAACAGGTCTTCCACTCGTGTCCGCCGAGGCGATTCGCCGGCCAAGGCCTGGACGGCCTTGGCCGTCTCCGCGGGCGACGGGAACCGGCTGTACACACGCAGGAACGCCTCCTCGACAATCTGCTCGCTGGTCGCGTCGCTCGTCGCCAGCTTGGCCGGCCATGCCGTGTCGAGCCCGAGCTTTGTGTTCAACGCGGGCGAGTTCATCAAGTGCAGGACCTGTGGCGTCGTCGACTCGCTCGACCGCTCGCACGGAGGGTCCTGGTTCGCGTCCGGACGCCCAAACGTATCCAGGAATAGCGACGACGCACGGAAGGTCCAGACCTGCGTCGCGCGGGATCCGGGCGGCATCGCCGCAAACTCTTCCTCCACGCCTAACACCTCGTTGACCGCATCGAGCAACACCTCGGCGCGCATGCGCTGGCGGTAATAGCGCGAGAAATTCTTCGTGTCCGACACGTTGCGCTCACCCGGGACCGAACTCAACCCGAATACGTGCGAACTCGCAATCGTCCGGATGAGCTGTTTGATATCGAAACGCTGCCGGCGGAACTCGCTCGCCAGGTGCTGTAATAAGAGCTCGTTCGAAGCCGGGTTCGTCGCGCGCAGGTCGTCTACGGGTTCCACAAAGCCCACGCCCATCAACTCGGCCCACACCCGGTTCGCCATCACCTTGGCAAAGTACGGGTTGGCTTCGCTGATCATCCAGTCGGCGAGGGCCACGCGGGGATCCTGGTCGCCAGGCATCGGGGTGGCGGGGCCTGTCAAAGGCTTCGGCGACACCGGTGCTCCCGTGCGACCGTGGTTCAACTGGCCCGAGGCAGCGGTGAAAATCAGCTCCTCCCCGCCCGAGATCGGCGGGGATAGCCCGCCATGATGCCCCACGCGGGCGAAGTACGACGCGAAGCCAAAGAAATCATCCTGGCTCCACACTTCAAACGGGTGATGATGACACTTGGCACACTCGAGGCGCACTCCCAGAAACAGCTGGCTGGCCGCGGCGGCAATCTCCACCGTATCGGGCCGATCCCGGTAGATCACCGTCGCTCCGTTGCGCCACGTGCTGCCCTGCGCCGTCAAGAGCTCCCGCACAAACTGATCGTACGGCTTGTTCTGGCGGAACGAATCGCGCAGCCAGGCATCCAGTGTCCAAACGGCTTTCATGCCCACGCGGTATGGATTTGGTCGGAGCAAGTCGGCCCATTTGTTCGCCCAGAAGTCGGCGTACTCCGGCCGCTCCAGAAGTCGGTCCACCAGCCGCTCGCGCTTGTCCGCCGACGGATCGGCCACAAACTCTCGCGTCTCGGCCGGGGTCGGCAGCCGGCCAATGATCCTCAACCAAGCGCGACGATGGAACTTCTCGTCACTCGCCGGCGGCGAGGGAAGCATGCCGAGTTGCTGCAGCTTCTGCCAGACCAGGTCATCGACCGCGTTTCGCCGCGGCAGGCTCGCATACGCTTGTTCCGGTATCGCCCCCGGTAGCGGGATCGTGATGGCACAGACGGCGATATGCCCCATGTACCGCGCCATGACCGCGGCCTCGCCCGGGACCGGACCGGCACGGACCTCGCCCACCGGCGAAACCGCAGCGATCGTCCGGTCGTTGGACTGGAAGGCACTCGCGTCCGTCACGTCGCGTCGCCGTCCGTCCGAGTACTCGGCGAGGACTCGCAACCCAAAACTTTCGTTGGCGGCGAGCATGCGATGTACGGGTTCCACCACGACGCGCACCAGCCGGGGCGCGTCCGGAGGGGTTCGCGGCGCACCGCGCGCGAGCCACCGGCACAAGCGTTCGAAGTGCGGACTCGCCACTTCCAGCCGCGCGCCGCCCCCATGTGGCACCTGGCCGGTCGCCTTGCGAATCAACAGACTATGTTCGGGAGCCGCGAACGAGACGCGCCGCCCTCGCCCTTGCCGGATCAACGCCGCGTAGTCGAAGTCCGCGTCAAAACCGAGCAGCGACAAAGCGAATCCATTCTGTCCGCGCGATTTGCCATGGCACGGCCCCGCGTTGCAGCCGAGCCGGGTCAAAAGCGGCTGGATATCGGACTCGAATGTCACGCCGTCCGCCGCGACGCCATCGGTTGCTCCCGCGACCGCCGTCGGTTCGGTGGCAGACAGCGGCGCCCCCACCACTCCTGCGATGACCCATGCAGCCATCGCGCCCGCCGCCCGCTTGCAAAAATCGTGCATCGTGTCGTTCGACTCCTGGAAGCGATACGATCAAGTTCCGTAGCCCTGTGTTTGCGCTGTCCGTCGCCCCGTTCGCCAAAACGGGGGCACATCCCGCGCCGGGGACGCGATTTCCTCGGCCTCGGGCCCGCGCTCTGGCGAGCGTGCTACGGCGTGATTGAGTCTAACAGCGGGCCCGCGCAACACAAGCATGCGGGCCACCAGGACGAGGGCCTGACAGACACCGAGCGAGTTCGCCGATTGCGGCCCGCGAGCCGGGCAATTAAGCTCGTTCCCTCCGCCGGCGCTCGACGAATCACCGTCTCGTCGACGCGACCGTCGATCGGCTCCCCCAACCCACCCCATGGACCCGCCATGATTCCTCGCCTTCCGCCAGCCGTGCTCGGCTGGCTGGTTCTCACGATTGGCTGGACTGCCGACGCCTGGCCCGAAGACTGGCCTCGTTGGCGCGGCGTCCGCGGTGATGGCTCGTGGCAAGCCCCACCTCTGGCGGAACAGTGGCCGGCAGGTGGGCTGGAGGTGGTCTGGAAGCAACCGATCGGAGGCGGCTATGCCGGCGTGAGCGTCGCGGACGGCCGCGTGTTCACGCTGGACCGGCAGACGCAGCCTCGCGAGGTGGAACGAGTTGTTTGCCTCGAGCTAGCCACGGGTCGCATGGTTTGGCGCCACGAGTATCCGGTGAGCTATGGAAAACTGGATTATGGGAACGGTCCCCGTGCCGCACCTACCGTCATAGACGGCCGTGTTTTCACGCTGGGCGCCATGGGGCATGCGCTGTGCCTCGACGCCAACACGGGCCAGCCGGTCTGGACGGTGGATACGGTGGCCCGGCACGGGGCCCGCGTACCGGAGTGGGGGTTTGCCGCCTCGCCGCTGGTGTGGGAAGACCGCGTGATCGTGCACGTAGGCGCTCGCGAGGGCGGATGCTTCTTGGCGCTGGACCGAACTCGAGGCGACCTGCGGTGGAAAGCGGGCGACGATCCCGCCGGGTACGCGACTCCCCGGATCATCGCCCATCCGGGCGGCCGACCGCAGCTTGTCGGCTGGACTCCAGAACACGTTCTCGGCATCGACCCGTCGCGGGGTGAAGTGGAATGGCAGATCCCTTACAAGGTGACGTACGGCGTCTCGATCGCCACGCCCATGTTCGTCGACGGGATTGTGTTTGTGGCGGGATATTGGGAGGGAGCCAAGGCCATTCGGTTGGGCACCGAGCGGAGCGACGCGCGGCTGATCTACGAAGACACCAGGCTGCTGCGCGGGCTCATGTCGCAACCTCTGTATCGCGACGGACACGCCTATTTGCTTGACAAGCAGCATGGCCTGACGTGTTTCGAGTTGGCGACGGGTCACAAGCTGTGGGACGACGCGAACCGTCTGACGCCGCGAGGCCGTAACCCGCAGGCCTCGCTGGTGTGGCTGGGCGACTCCGATCGTTTCCTGGCGCTCAATGCCGAAGGCGAGCTGGTGCAGGGACGGCTCCGTCCTGGCGGCTACGAGGAAACGGCTCGAGCGAAGATTATTGGCTTCACCTGGGCTCACCCGGGCTTCCAGGATCGTCTAGTCATTGCGCGCAGCGACCAAGAGCTCGTCTGTGTGCAGTTGCCCGGTGCCGAAGACTCCGGCCGAGGGCGACGAACCGCTGCGTCATCGTTTAACCCGTAGCCGCTGCGGACAGCAGATCCACGTGGGGCGCGTGCGGATAATCGACGGGCTCGTAAGCGATGGCCAGTTCCGGTGTTGCGAGCCGCGAGCCGCCCTGCGACCGCGACGTCAGAGCCCGGTCCAGAATGCCGCTCGTCAAGAGTGTGCGCTCCACGGGGTAAGCCGGCCACCCTGTGTGCACCATGCGTTCGATCGCCTTCAACAAATACGCAAAGTGCGGATAGCGCGGCTCGGTACGCTCGTCGAAAGCCGTCGCAACGGGCTCGACTCGATTGCGCAGTTTTAAGGCGACGGAAGTACCCTGTACGCAGCCGAGCATGAAAATCGCAGCCCGCAGGCCATCGAGATATTCGAACAAGAACAAGGTGGCTTGCTCGTCGCGGCGAACATCCGGTGTGCCCTCTTTCGGGACGGCCGCCAGCGCCGCCTCGAGGGCGGGTCGAGAGACCTCTCCAGCATCGACGGCCGCCCAGAGCGCCGCTCCCTGCAGGCACTGGACCCACCGCACTCCGCGCTCGGCACCGCGTCGCCGCTCGGCGTAGTACTGCAGGAACTCCAGCGCGTGAATGCCATAAATATCCAGTCCGCTGTATCCAATCCCCACCACGGCCTCCACGTCGCACGACATCGGCAGGCTCAGCTCGGATCGCCGGTAGCCGACGGGGAGCGACGATCCGGCCATGAACGGCAGCTTCAATTGCCGTGCTCGCTCGTACATCCACCGAGCATCCGACCAGACAGGGCCCAGGTGCTTGTCGTTGAACACCGGTACGATTCGGCCAAACTTCTCGAGCGTGGCGGTGATCTCCGCGAAAAAGCGCCGTCTAGGGTACAGTTGCTGGCCCAATTCATTAATCGGATAGTCGCCGTGTTCTCCGATACTCAGCACGCCGTCGACCGCCACGTGGCGGCCACCCAACGTAACGGCCTGCTCGATGGAATCGCACACCGGCACGCCGTATTTGCGGCTCATCGGCCGAGCGAGATCCGCCGCCGGAAACTGCTCGACATACATTGATGCCAAACGGAGCGCCGGGCCGGGTCCGCCATCCTGTTGCCAGCCTTCGAGGATCTTTCCCAGGATGACATCCGCGTGGGAGCCAGGCTGGTAAATGGTGACGATCGCCGCGACCTTTTTCGGCGGCGGAACGAGACGCTCAAGACCGTAGATGGCGCACGGTGCCGCCAGACTCGCCAGCCATGGTGCCGCGATCCGCTTGAGTCCTTCGCGGCGCGATAGGTTCGTCATGATGGCACACTCTCGCTCTCGGTGAGGATTGCGGTCCGAGCCTTCATCAGCATTCGTCAACTCAGAAATTTGACCGTCGATCGCCGACATCGGATAGCCCCCGGCCGCGGTGGTCAGCCACAGCGATCGCCCACGCGTTGACACGAACTCCGGCACGTGACTTGCAATTCTCCTCCCGCACCCTCGCCCCGGCGAAGGACGCACGAGACAAGCATTGCACATCGCGCCGGTACAGGAGGCAAGTCATGTGTTTCAAGTGGTTCAGCTTGGGAGCTTTAGCCGTAGGACTGTGGTTGGTCCAGATCTCTTCCGGCATGGCTCAGCAACCGGGACGCTCGCCCTCAAGCGGGACAGGCGGCTCGGCTGCCGTATCGCGACCGAGTGGATTTCGAGCGGGTGGTCCGATATTCCACGAGACGGGCGTCTACACAATCAATTACAGCCAGGGCTTCCGGGCGGGCCCCCCGTTTGAGCACACTGGCCCCTACACCGTGAACTACAAGCGGCAGGCCCCCTGGTTTCCGAAACGAGCCCTCCAGATCCACCTAAATCGGATGCGCTACGAAGCCGCGCTGCGACATCGATAGCCTTCACCCGTAGCAGGGTGCGGATCGTCGTTTACACTGTTGGCGAAAAGAACCGTCCGTTGGTCGACCGACCGAGCGCGGACGGCCCAGAGTGGACCATCCGCACCATTG
>JBFWYF010000079.1:0-13787 GCA_050186685.1 Pirellulaceae bacterium | reverse complement strand
CGCCCCGTTCCGAGGCGAAACGATTGCTTGACCTGCCGCGCGCCGGGCCTGGATAATCCGGGCCGATCCACCACGCCGGCATCCCCGGCCGAAAGTTGCCTAACCGCCCACGCCCACCGCGGAGGTGCTCCATGCAACGCATCCTGGCCTGTGCCGCCTTGATTCTGAACCTGGCGATTTCTCCGGCCACCGCCGAGCAGGCGACGGTACCTGGCGATGTTACAACGCCCTATCCCACCATCATTCATCTGGCCGTTGAATGGCAGATCGAGGGCGACGACGACCTCGACGGAGTCGTCACCCTGCAATTCCGGCCCCTGGGCACCGCGGACTGGCGCACGGGATTGCCCCTGCGCCGGGTGCCAGCCGGCGAAAGCCGCGATACTAACCCGACCTTTCGCTGGCACAACAAGCACTCGGGTAGCCTGTTCGATCTGCAGCCCGACACCGAGTACGAAATTGCCTTAAGACTGCGCGATCCGGATGGCGGGTCGGCGGAACGTACGGTCCGCGCACGGACGCGGCCGGTGCCCATTCCCGCTGCGGACTCCACGAAGCATCTCGCAAATCCGGATACGGTGCGCGACGCCTTGCACTCGGCGCAACCCGGTGAAACCTGGTCTCTGCAGGCCGGTGAATACGGAGAACTCACGGTCCCAACTGACGGCGAGCGAGGACGGCCGCTGGTTATCCAAGCCGAACCCGGGGCTCACTTCACGTTGGTGTCGCTCCGCGGCCGAAAACACGTGCACCTCCGCGGAGCGACTGTCGATGGCCGCATCGATCTGCTGAACGCCGTGGATTGTGCCGTCACCCACTGCGTCGTGAGGGTAACGGGCAGGGGATTCGGCATCGGCGCATCGCGTCCCCCCGGCGCCCACAACTGCTATATCGCAGACAACACCGTTACCGGGCCGACTCCGTGGACCAGCGAAGCCATGGGGGCGGAAGGCCGGAACGAAGGCGAGGGGATCCAGATCACGGGGCCCGGCAACGTCATCTGCTTCAATCGCGTGCAGGGATTTCGCGATTGCATTTCGACCATGGAGGATCAGGGTACCGCCGAGCAGGTGTGCATCGATATCTATAACAACGAGATCCTCGTCGGCGCCGATGACGGAATTGAAGCCGATTTCTGTATGCACAACTGCCGAATCGTGCGGAACCGGCTGACTAGCTGCTTCGTGGGACTCAGCTCCCAGCCGGGACTTGGCGGGCCCACGTATTTCATCCGCAATGCCATGTACGGCTTAACCTATGTCCCGTTCAAGCTGCATCGTGGCAGCACAGGCGACGTCATCCTGCATAACACCGTGGTCAAAGTGGGGGACGGCATGGCCTGCTTCAGCCGCCAGCCATTCGACTTTGCGCTGCTGCGGAACAACCTCTGCCTGGGCGGACCGCCGGGCGCGGATCGCTGGGGCATTTACAGCGCCGGCCGCGGCCTGGCGGCACAAATGGCCGCACCCGGCCCGCACTGCAGTTTCGACTACGACGCGCTCGGCACCCACGACCGGCCGTTCGCCGGCGTCCTGGGCACGCAGCGCTTCGCGAGTTTCGAAGAATTGCGCCAAGGCCCCCACGAGCAGCATGCCGTACAGGTCAACCTGAACGCCTTCGACGGCGTCGAGTTTCCCAACCCGCCCGTACCGGTCCGCCAGCCTGCCGACCTCCGGCCGCGTCCCGATTCGGTGGTCGTCGATCGCGGTGAGCGACTCCCGAATATCAACGACGGCTGGGCTGGTGCAGGACCCGATATCGGTGCCTACGAAAGCGGAGCACCTCTGCCACACTACGGCCCCCGCTAGAGCGCCGGCATAAGACTCGCCGAGGTAATAACGTCCCGTTGCCACCTCACCAAGTGAGGGAAGAGGCCGGTACGTGCCTTTCACGGCCGGCCTAGGGCCGCTCGTTGATCTCGGGCTCTTCGTAGATTTGGCAGTAGCTTTCATACCGCCGCGCATCCAACCGGCCGTCGGCGACGGCATCTTTCACCGCGCAATCGGCTTCGTGCATGTGCGTGCAGTCGGGGAAACGGCACAGATTAACGTACGGCCGAAGCTCACGAAAATAGCCGGCTACCTCCTCGGGAATCACATCCCAGAGCTGCAACTGGCGGATGCCCGGCGTATCCACCAGGTACCCTCCCTCGGCCAAAGGGATCAGTTGAGCCGTCGTCGTCGTGTGCCGACCCTTTTGATTCTCCTCGCTGACCGACCGTACCCGCAGCGCCAGCGCAGGTTCGATGGCGTTCAGCAGCGACGATTTACCGACGCCACTCTGGCCCGACAGTACGCTCTCGCGATACCGCACAATCTCCCGCAACCGCTCGATCCCGAACCCCGTCGTCGCCGAGACCAGCAAAACGTCATATCCCATTTGCCCATAGGTGCCAACGAGTGGCATCAAGTCCGCCGGATCGACCAGATCGATCTTATTGACACAGATCACAGGCCGGATCCGGGCTTTTTCGGCGGTCACCAGGAACCGATCGATTAAGTTCGGCTTGAGACTCGGTTCCGCCGCGCTGGTCACAATCAACAACTGGTCCACGTTGGCGACGATGACATGGCGTCTCCCTTTGCTCGTACGGCAGAGGATGCCGCGGCGAGGTTCTACCCGCTCGATAAATCCTTCCTCGCCACTTTCGGGACGAAACCAGACGCAATCCCCGGCGGCCACGACATGACGCTGGTCGGTACTGAGGGTTTTCAGCAAACGGCGGACAGCACACCGGTAATGGCGGCCGTCTTCGGCCTCCACCAGGCTGCTCAAGCCAAATACGCGGAGCACGCGCCCTCGTTTGCAGATTGTCTCGTCAATCTCCAGTTGGACTGACAAACTGGCCGTTTCGTCGTCGGTCGTGTCACCGACGATCGTGCGCTTGCGAGTGAGCCGCCCTTTGCCACTGAGCCGTTCACCGGCCGTCGTACTGTCCTCGAAATCGTCGCGCGTGGCATCGCGGCGAAGATCACGCTTCCGCGTGCGCGATTCGTGATGCTTGCGGAACTCGGTGCGGATCTTGCGCTTATCAGGGCGCCCCATAAATTCTCCCCGCGCGGCTCAGCGCGCTAGGCTCTGTCCGAAAACCCACATGGCTGCTCCTCAAGCGGTTCCCCGACTTCCCTCTCCCGGTGCTCCGTGAGAGGGAGCTTGGGTAGCCCGAGCAGCCCACCGCCCGCGTCACGAGGCGATCTGGACGCTCCCCTTGCCGTTCGATTCGCTCGCATGAACCGAGGGGCCAATCAACGTGGTAATCTCCTGCTCGTTCAGCTCTTCCTTTGCCAGTAACTGGTGTGACAGAGAATCCAGCTTATCCCGATGGTCGGCCAGCAGTTGATGGGCTCGTTGGGAAGCGCCATGCAGTAGCTGTGCGACTTCCTCGTCGATCACCCGCATGGTGAATTCGCTGAACTGCCGGTGCTGGTGCAACTCGCGTCCCAGGAACGGATCGTCGTCGGCCATTTTGTAGCTGACGGGTCCGAGCCGCTCGCTCATGCCCCAGTGCGTTACCATCCGCCGCGCCAGGCCTGTAGCCCGCTCGAGATCGTTCTCTGCTCCGACCGATGTCTCCTGGAAAATCAGCCGCTCGGCCTCGCGACCGCCCAGCATCATGGTCAGATGATCGCGCAGCTCGCTCTCGGCCATATTGAAGCGATCCTCCGTAGGCGTCGTCTGCGTGACTCCCAGGGCGCGACCACGCGGGATGATCGTCACCTTGTGAACCCGGTGAGCACCCGGCAAGAGCCACGCCATCAAGGTGTGCCCCGCCTCGTGATACGCCGTCTTTTCCTTTTCCTTCTCGCTCAGTACCTCTTCCCGCGTCGCCCCCATCAAGACTTTATCGCGCGCGTAGTCGAAGTCCGACCGGTCGACGGCCGTCTTGTTGTGCCGAGCAGCCCACAGCGCCGCTTCGTTCACAATGTTGCGGATGTCGGCGCCCGTGAGGCCGATTGTGCTGCGAGCGAGCAGCTCCAAATCAACATCGTCCGCCAACGGAACGTCCCGCACGTGGACCTTGAAGATCTCGTGACGCCCCTTCTGAGTCGGCCGATTCACCGTGACATGGCGATCGAAACGGCCCGGGCGCAAAAGTGCCGGATCCAGGACGTCGGGACGGTTCGTCGCTGCCAGGACGATCACCGAGTCGGTTTGCGAAAAGCCGTCCATCTCGCTGAGAATCTGGTTCAGCGTCTGCTCCCGCTCGTCGTGTCCCCCACCCAGACCCGCACCACGCTGGCGACCGACGGCATCGATTTCGTCGACGAAGATAATCGCCGGCGCGTTCTCCTTCGCGTTCTGAAACAGATCTCGCACCCGGCTGGCCCCCACCCCCACAAACATCTGGATGAACTCGGAGCCATTTACCGAGAAGAAGGGCACTCCCGCTTCACCGGCCACCGCCCGCGCGAGCAGCGTCTTGCCTGTGCCTGGCGGACCCATGAGCAACACGCCCTTAGGCACCCGCCCACCCAATCGCTGGAACTTCGCCGGATCCTTCAGGAAGTCGACCATCTCCTGTAAATCGCGCTTCACCCCCTCCACACCCGCCACATCGGCAAACGTCACCGACTGCTGCGAGGGCTCATAGCGCTTGGCCGTGCTCTTGCTGAACCCCGTCAGGAATCCGCCTCCCATCAGCTGATCACGCGTCCGCCGGAACGAAAGCCACAGGAAAATGAACAAGGCGATCGGCAGGATGACCGCCACAATCCAGGTAAAGACCAGACTGGAATCGGTCTTCGGACGCAACACAATCTGCGCGCCCCCCTCCTGCAACCGCTCACTCAACTCCCGCGTCGCCTGCTCGTCCGCAGGTAATCGAACATGGAAATTCGGCAGCAGCCGGTTCCGGTCGGCCCGCGGCTTCCCCTGCTTGTCCAGCGGCGACTCAAGCGGCGGCGGATCGCGAAAAATCCCATAGGCCTCGTCTTCCGCTATCTCGATCCGCTGGATCTTCCGGTCCTTCACCAGCTCCATGAAATAGCCATAATCCTCGATGTGCGAATACCGAGGCAACTGCGTGAAGACATACAGCAGCATCAGCCCGACCACTGCGATGACCAGCAGCCACGGGTTCGGTCGAGGCCGGCGAACCGGAGTCTTGTTATCGTTTTTCTTGGAAGCGTCCGTGGCTGGTTTGTCCATCTTTCACCTGGTTGCTCTGTCTAGTCCGAAATCTCGGCACCTCGTGGCATTGTAGGGGAGGGGCTACCCCTTCGGAAATCCGCTCACGGCGCCGGCGGCGAAAACGGAGTCGGACGACAGGGGTGCGGTGACGGCCCCCGTAACCGCCAGAACAGTCGTACATGTTCCGGTTCGATCCCCATGGGCAGGCGGTCCCGCAACGAGGCAAGTGACCCCAGTGCATCTTTTCCGACCAACGTCGCCAGCAGCGCCTGCTGGCCCTCCGTCAGGATCCAATCCAACTCGACGGACAAGCCCCCCTCGACCGCCGACACGAGATGGCCCAGGAGCGTCTCGCGGTCGAACTGGCGGATGGCCAGACACTCGTTCCAATCGTAGCCATCTGCTAGCAGCCGCCACGTCCAGTAGTAATCGGGACGTGGCTCACTCCGCACCGCGTCCCCTTCGCCGCTCTCCTGCGGCTCGTCCCCGCCACCGCCAGCCGACACGGCGTCCTCTTGCAGGGCGGCGGGCGGGGAATTGATAGGGACCAGTTCCGCATCCGCGTCGGCCTCGACCAGTTTGCCCGCCTGCGAGGGTGGGGACGGTTGCAGTAATTGGCGCGACTGCAAGCGCAGCCGCAACGAAGGTGAGAGACGCAACCCCGGCAGCTCGCGTTCGGCCCGCATGACGGCTGCGCCCAATTCCGTCAATTGGACGACGGGACGGCGGCGCTGTTTCTCGTTCTGATTGACCAGCCCGGCCTCGATCAGTGCCTGGATCAGGTCCACGACATCCGGCTGCCGCAGATCCCGCAACAGCCCGAAGGTGCTGAGCCGATCCAGCTGCAGCTGGGAGATCTGAACGGACTGCGAACCACACAACATCTTGGCCAGCAGATTACGGCCGACTCGCGAGCGGGTCCGAGCGACGCCGCTGAGCACGATCCGTACGGCCTCCAGAATTCGGGGATCCGTGTCGCCGGCTGGCGTCGGCACCACCAGCACCGACGCGGCCAGCGGCTGACAGTTATCGCATCGTTCGCACCGAAAGGCTTGCGCATCGCCGAAATACCGCAAGATCTCCCGTTGGCGGCAGGACTGCGCCTGAGCATACGTGATGACCCGGTCCAGTTTTTCGAACTCCGCTAGTTTGCGCCGCTGCAACTCGTCGAAATCAATTTCCAGCTGAGCGAAGGGAACGTCCCGGCGCACCATGTGAATCGCTCGGCCGCGAAACGGTGGCACGTAGTCGAATACCGTGAGCCTCGTCAGCTCGCGCAAGGCCCGGTACAAGGCGTCACGGTCCATGTCCAGCGCAGCGGCGACCTTCGCGGGATGAAACGACACCCATTCGCGCCGGCGGTCGTCGACTTCTTCTTCCAGCTGCCGCAGCACGCGACGCTGGAGCCGCGCCTCGCGCGGCAACATGTCGACCAGCGTCGGCAAGTCGCTGTCGAGCTTCACCTGTGCCATGTTCTGCTTCGCGTCCAGCCTTTCGAGAACGCCGCATTTTTCCAGCAACCGCTCGCAGACCCCGATCCCTTCCCCCGACAACGACAGGTCCAGAGCATCGCGGATCTCCTGCTGCGTCAATTCAATCGGATCGCCGGGCTGCATCCGCAGGAATTCATAGACGCGCTGGACGATGTCCCGCGACGGGTACGTGTTCTCGATGAAGAATTCTTGGATGTACCGGTCGGAATAGCTGAACAACAAAGCACAGCGGGAGGGCAGGCCATCGCGCCCCGCTCGGCCCGACTCCTGGTAGTACGCCTCCAGACTGCCGGGCATGTTGTAATGGACGACCAGCCGCAGATCCCGCTTGTCGATCCCCATCCCAAACGCGTTGGTGGCGACGATCAGCGGGACTTGGCCGCTCATGAACCGATCCTGGACGGACCGCCGATCTTCAGGTAACAGGCCCGCGTGGTATAACCCGACCGGGTGGCGCCGACGCTGCGCCAGGTACTCGACGATTGACTCACAACGCTTCCGCGTCGACGCATAGATGATTCCAGCGCCCGGTGTTTCATTGAGCAGCTGCAGCAGCAGCTCGTCCTTCTCGCGGTTGCTGGCGGGATGATGGACCTCGAATCGCAGATTGGGACGAGCAAACCCCGTGATAAATACTTCCGGCTCCCGTAAACGCAGCTGCTGGACCACGTCGTTGCGTACGAGCGGAGTGGCCGTGGCTGTCAGGGCAATCGTCTGAGGCGATCCCAGTCGCTCGCGAAATTGCCCCAACCGGGCGTAGTCCGGCCGGAAATCATGCCCCCATTCACTGATGCAATGCGCCTCGTCGACCGCAAGCAGCTGGACCGTAATCGACTTCAGCGACTCGAGAAAACGCTGACTGCGCAGCCGCTCGGGCGCGATGTAAACGAGATCATACTGCCCGGCGGCCATGGCATTCAGCCGCTGATTCTGCTCGAAACCATCGAGCGAACTGTTGACGTAAGTCGCTCGCAGCCCAAGTCCTTGCAGGCCGTCGACCTGGTCCTTCATCAGGGCGATCAGCGGAGAAATAACGAGCACTACTCCGGGCCGCATTACCGCGGGAAGCTGATAGCACAGACTCTTCCCACCGCCCGTCGGCATAATACAGAGGCAGTCGCGACCCTCCAGTACGGCCGTCACCACCTCTTTCTGCCCCGCCCGAAAGTCCGTCAAACGAAAGTGACTCAGCCAGCTTTCGGGATGGGGAGCAACTATTTCCGCCATGACGCCCCTCGTGAACTCCTGCTACCAGCCGAATTATAGGTAAGAATCGAGTCAGGCGGGCAGGGGAGACCCCTCGGCCTGCCCCGGCCCCCTTGCGCCTCGCGCCGCGGGGCGGTAGCCTTGTTGCTGGTTGGCGATTTTCACAGTTCCTGGCACTAGTCCTTAGAAGGCCCATGTCCCGTTTTCCCAGCACACGCTTGCGTCGACTCCGTTACCATCCGGCCATGCGGGAACTCGTCCGCGACACGCGGCTGTCGGCGAGTAACCTGGTGCTGCCGTTGTTCGCCCGGTCGGGCCGTGGCGTGCGGCAACCCATCAGCTCGATGCCTGGGCAATACCAGCTGTCGATCGATGAGATCGCCCGTGAGGCCCGGGAAGCACATGCCCTCGGCCTCGGCGGCATCCTGCTGTTCGGCATTCCCGCGTCCAAGGACAGTACCGGAAGCGACTCGTATCACGACGAGGGCATTGTCCAGCAGGCGGTGCGCGCCGCCAAGGATGCCGCCCCCGAACTGCTGGTGATGACGGACGTCTGTTTCTGCGAATATACCGATCATGGACACTGCGGCGTGATCAACGACCGGACGGGCATGATGGGCGTCGACAACGATGCGACGCTCGCCCTGCTGCAACGGCAAGCGATCAGCCACGCTCAGGCTGGGGCGGATCTCGTCGCCCCCAGCGGCATGATGGACGGCATGATCGGTGCCCTCCGCGGTGCGCTGGACGAGGCGGGTTATGCGCACCTTCCGATCATGAGCTATGCGGCGAAATACGCCAGCGCGTTCTACGGCCCGTTCCGCGAGGCGGCCGAGAGCGCGCCGCGCTTCGGGGACCGCCGTGCTTACCAGATGGACTACCGCAGCGCCCCTGGCCAGGCCCTGCGCGAAGTGGAACTGGACGTCCAGGAAGGCGCGGATCTGGTCATGGTCAAGCCGGCGCTCGCTTACCTCGACATTATCCGCCAGGTACACGACGCGTTTCCCGGCGTGCCCCTGGCCGCCTACAACGTCTCCGGCGAATACAGCCTCGTGAAGGCCGCCGCGGAAAAAGGGTGGATCGACGAACGCCTCATCGCGCTCGAAATGCTGACGGCGATCCGCCGCGCCGGAGCGAGCATCATCCTCACCTACTGGGCGAAAGACGCTGTCCGGTGGCTCGCGTAAGCCTGCCACCCTGCCGCTCCCGGTAACAACCATGGGTTTACTTGTTCCCTGACGAGCTGCTTTCCCCGACCGACTGGCTGGCCACGACTTCTCGATACGGAATGTGCGACAAGGCGCCGAACAGCGGATGGGCGCTGACCTTGGCCCGCGTGAACTGGGGTGAGGAGATACCGCACAGAAAACGTGCCACCGTCTGAGGCGAAATGTCCTTTTTCAGCTGCCGGGTCAGGTATTCCGCGGCGTCATGCACCACTTGCGGATTCACGGCCAACGGGGGCCGCACGGGCAGGCATGCGGCCGTACCCCCTCGACACCAGGAACAATGGCCGCACCGCCCGCCACGGCTCTCCCCGAAGTGCTCACACAGTACGGCGAACTGACAGCCGTCATGGGATGCAAACTGCAGCACCTGATCGAGCCGCTGCAGCTCGCGCCGTTCGTGTTGCACGGTGCGGGCGTGTAACTCCGTCGCGACCGCATTCACGTCCGTCGGCGATTTGAGACGGCGGTAACGGGTGCGCAATCCCTCCGCTTGTAACTCCAGATGCCCTTGCTCCGCGAGATAGTCCAGGGCCCGGATGACTCGCTCCCGAGGCGAACTCGTCGCCGTCGCGGCTCGATCCAGATTGACATGGCACCACGTCTTGGCCTTCGTGGCCTGGCGAAAAATGCCGCGAATGAACTCGCGCCGTTCGCCCTCGAATTGCTGCAGGATCTCTTGCGAACTCCGTAAAGGCTTGAATTTGTACTCGGCGAAGTACGGAGTGCCCCCCGCCAGAAAGCCATCGAGCTCCAGGTACGTGAGCAGCGTCCGCACGACCAGCTGGCGAATGTCATGGCGCGACGACAAGTCGTAGTAGCTGACGTCAAACTCGGCGGCCTGAGAAAACACGTCGCTAATCAGCGACTGGACCTGGGGCAGCGCCGGCGTGTCGCCCAACGCGAAGTTCTCCAGCGCATTCAAGTCCTCCATGCATAGTAACATCTCGCACGTCGCCGGCTGTCCATCGCGTCCAGAACGACCGATCTCCTGAGCGTAGTTCTCGAGGCTCTTGGGAAGGTTGTAGTGATACACGTAACGAATGTCGGACTTATCGATCCCCATGCCAAAGGCGATCGTGGCCACGACCACTCCCGAACGGGAAGCGAGAAACCAGTCCTGAATCTCGGTGCGTGTCGCGTGCTCCATTCCAGCATGGTAGGCCCGGGCGGTCAGACCCGCGTCTACCAGCAACTGGGCGACCTGTTCCGCCGTTCGCTGCAACGTCGTGTACACGATCGTAGGCCCCGGCGGCCGCTCGCGGAGCCGCTCGAGCAACCTCGCATCCCTCTCGCCGGCCGTAGTGGGCGTAACCATTAAATGCAGATTGGGACGGTAGAATCCCGTCCGCTCGGCACACTCCGCGGCGATGCCAAACGCCGTACGGATATCGTCCAGGACCTGCGGCGTCGCGGTCGCGGTCAACGCCAAGACGCGCTCCGCTTGCACGGCTCTCGCAAACTCGGCCAGTTTCAGATAATCGGGCCGGAAGTTGTGCCCCCACTCCGACACACAGTGGGCCTCATCCACAGCGAACAGGGCGATTCGCGTGTGGCGGATCGCTTCGCGAAAGCGCTCGTTCTGGAACCGCTCCGGCGCCACATACAGCAGCCGGAGCGAGCCATCTCGGACCTGCTGCATGACGTCCCGGTGCTCCTGGACCGATTGAGTGGAATCCAATCGCTGCGCCGGGATCTGCCGAGCCGCCAGGGCATCGATCTGGTCCTTCATCAGCGCGATGAGCGGAGAAATGACCAACGTCAGCCCAGGCAAGAGTACCGCGGGCAGTTGATAGCACAGCGATTTGCCACCCCCCGTGGGAAAAACCGCCGCCGCGGAACGGCCCGCCAGCAGGTGATCGATGACCGGGCGCTGCCCCGGACGAAACGCTGAAAAACCAAACGACTGCTGCAGCACGTGATCCACATCGAACATGATCTGCCCCCCCCTGAGGATGGCAATCTACAGGATAACCCTTAAGTGGGGAATCGGGCGCCCGCACGATTCCGCTATGCCTCACGCTCGGGCGAGCGTGGTAACCCGTGCGGACCACTCGCCTTGACGGTCGCACCGCGACGGCGTACTTTGTAGTGCAAAGTGATCGTGCCGAGAACGAAGAGATGGGATGATGGAACTTCGTGACGCATTGGCTCAGATCGCCGAGATCCGCCAGCAGATGGCGCGGGGCGAGGTGTTTCGGGGCTATCGATCGTTGACGGTCGGATTCTCGGGCCTGCTGGGCTTGACCGCGGCCGTGGTTCAGTCGCAGTGGTTGGTTACGCCCGAAGCCGAGTTGGGGTGTTATCTGTTGCTGTGGACGGGCGTAGCGGCAACCTGCTTGATCGTAGCCGGGAGCGAGCTGTATTGGCGTTCGCAGGTTGCCGGGCCTGGTTTGGCGCGGGAGATGACGCGGCTGGCCGTCGAGCAGTTTCTGCCCTGCATCGTCGTCGGTGCGCTTTTGACACTGTGTATCTACCAAGCCGCGCCCCAGATTGCCTGGGCCTTACCGGGATTATGGTCCTTGATCTATGGACTCGGCGTCTTCGCCTCTTATCGGTTGCTGCCGGCGGCCACTTTTTGGGTCGCGTCCTATTTCGTCCTGTGTGGTTGCGGTTGTCTGTTGTGGGGCCATGGCGACCACGCGTTGTCGCCGTGGCAGATGGCCGTCAGTTTTGGGGGCGGCCAGCTGCTGAGCGCGGTGATTCTCTATTGGACCCTGGAGCGATCGGATGACTCGGAATAAACCGACGGAGCACGTCACACGCAACTCGATACCTAAGACAGCCGGGCGATTCGCCTACGAGGGACTCGACCGCGTCATGCACGAGAAGGCGAGACTGGGAATCCTGGCCTCGCTCGCGGGTAATGCGGACGGCTTGCTTTTCAACGATCTGAAACAACTGTGCTCGCTGACCGATGGCAACCTCAGCCGGCACCTGGCGGTATTGAGCGAGGCGGGACTAGTCGAAATCTGGAAGGGTGCCTCGGGACCACGACCGCAAACCATGTATCGCCTGACGCCTGTCGGCCGGCAGCGGTTCGCCGGGTACATCCGCATCCTCGAACAGGTGGTCGCGGATGCCCTGACGAAATCTCAGCCCGAGTCGGAACCACCCGGACTCCAGAGAGGCTGGTCACCCGCGTAACGAAGTCTCTTTTTTTACCGCTTGACTTTGCAATGCAAAGCTACCGTGCCGTGCGCCATTCGCCGGCAGGCTAAATCATGTTGTTTTTTTTCACCTGGGACGCACACCGATGACACTCATCAGCCAGATTGAAAAGGCCAGCGGAGATCCTGCTGGGCTGGAACGGCTCTACCGCCAGGCGCTCACGTCTCGCGAGGAAACCGCCTTCAAGAGCGCCATGGCGCTTGTCGCGGAACGGCATCCGCAAGACGTATTGCTTTCGGCGTGGACGTTCCGATTGGACTTGCACCCATCGCCAGAAATCCTCGGGAGCCCATCGGAGGCTCATCCAAGTCTGGCGAGGCGTTGGGTCGTAGGTATTGGGTTGAGCGTTGTGCTGGGTCTCGCGTCGGTGTGGCTCGCCCGCGGCAAGCCGCCAGCTCCTATTCCCGGGGAAGCAGACCCGTTATTCTGGCTTGGATGGGCGCCGCTGATCACGCTCGGCATCCTGACCTACCTGGCGGTGGTTCATGGCTCTCGGCAAGGCGCCGCCCGATACTTCGGGATGGCCATGGTGGTCGTGGCCGTCGCGGTCTATGCCGCTGTTTTCAACTGGCACCGCGTCGATGATGTCGCGATTCTGTGCGCACAGCACTTGCCGGTTGTTGCGTTCGGGACCATCGGGGCGGCGCTCATGTTGGTGCACCCCGAACCCGTCCGGCAGTGTTACGCATTTCTGGTCAAGTCGGCAGAAACCGTGCTGACGGGGGCGATCTACTCTGCGACGGGCTTTCTCTTTCTCGCGCTGACCTGCGGTATTTTTGCTGCCTTGGGAGTCGAGATACCCGAGGCCTATTTGCAAAGGTTCGCCGCGTGGGCCATTGGCGCGCTTCCGCTGCTGGCCCTGACCAGCGTCTACGATCCCGCGGTTCGTCCTGCGGCCCAGGACGGGTCCGCTGGTCTCTCGAGGATCCTCCGGATTGTGGCCCAACTCCTCCTGCCTTTGGCACTGGCCGTGCTTGTCGTCTACGAACTTTGGTTTGTGCCGGCCCACTTCTGGAAGCCCTTTCAGGAGCGCGAGGTCCTGATCGTTTACAACGCGACCATCCTTGCCATTCTGGTCCTGTTAACCGTGCTCGTTTCGGGCGACGCTGAAGAGCGATCGAGGCTTCACGACCAGGTGCTGCGCTATGGGGTCGTGTCATTGAGCGGGTTGACGACGCTGCTCAATGTTTATGCGCTCGCGGCCATCCTCAGTCGCATTTATCAATTCGGTCTGACTCCCAACCGTTACGCCGTGCTCGGTTGGAATATCGTGACGCTACTGATGCTGGGTGTGGTCGTCTATCAGTTGTGGCGCCGCCGATTGGAATCATGGACCGACGTGATCCGCGAGTCGATTGCGCGCGTCGCCTGGCTGGCGGTGGCCTGGGCATTGTGGACGATTATGGGCCTTCCCTGGTCCTTTGATTAGCAAAGGGTTCCTGTGATGAACGACCTTGCGGCCATGCACGAAAAATGAAGGCGAACGTCGCTAAGGTCAAGTCGCAGGTCAAGGAAGGTCCTGACCCGAAACGGTGCTCCTACTGCACGGGGGTGGGCGAAC
>JBFWYF010000078.1:0-13805 GCA_050186685.1 Pirellulaceae bacterium | reverse complement strand
AGCCCACTCCGGCCAGCCCACTCCGGCCAGCCCACTCCGGCCAGCCCACTCCGGCCAGCCCACTCCGGCCAGCCCACTCCGGCCAGCCCACTCCGGCCAAGCCCACTCCGGCCAAGCCAACCGCCCCCAAGGCATATATCGCGTCGACTTGATAATCCGCCCCGGCAATCGGCGGTTCGCCCCTGCGAAGATTATCTCACGCGGAGGCGCAAGGGCACGGAGTGGCTTAAGAATCTGCAACACGAGATGGTACTAGCGGGGGCACCACGAAGCCCGCATCGTTCGCCGCGGCCCGGTAAACGGTGGCGTTCAGCGGCCCGGCGGCAGGGCCGAGCCATTTGGCCTTGCCTCGACCGCGCCATTCTGGTACTTATCCGCCCCTCGTCTGGGCGGCTTGCGCTCTCCTTGCGCGGGCATTCGAGCGCGTCCAGCGCTGCCGTGACCGGCGTATCGCGGACAGGCGGTGCGCGGCGAAATCCTGGCCGGCCTCGCGGAGAATATCGCTTATGGTAACCCGGTCGCCGTGCCGAACGGTACTGTCGCCCTGCAGCTGGCTCGCGATCATCGTCTGGCTGCCGGGCTGTGCCACACCCGTGCGGCCGTATGTGGCGGGAAGTCATGCCGAATACTTCACTGCACCGGCGCTGGCTGCCCTGAACGAACCGGCGATCGAGCGCGGAAAGCCCCGTCCCATTCTCGACGGCATCGGATGGGTAATCGGCATTCCCGACAAGATCATTTTGTGGGACCGCCGCATTGCCAACCATAACATTTCGCCGGAAACCGAGGAGGCTTTGGCGACGTACCTGGCTTGCAATGAATTGGACACGGTGAAAGTCCGCTTGAACCAATACGCGCCCCTGGAAGACTGGCGGCGGTTACGGGCGAATTCGGCGGTCGGCATCGGCTGGAAGTACTCGCTGGGCACCCTCTCGTGGCTGGGCGAGACCCTTTTTCCTGGGCGCGTTTTTGGTTACGACCATTTCAATCCCTACACGAACACGGTACACATCTTCTCCGATGCGCCGGCCGTGGCGCTGCACGAGGCGGGACACGCGAAGGATTTCGCCCGCCGCAAGTATAAGGGAACGTATGCGGCGGTGTACCTCTTGCCCGGTGCGCCGCTCTGGCACGAAGCCGTCGCGACTCGGGATGTACTGGAGTACTACCAGGGCAGCGGCGACTGGGAGGGCGAAGCCGAGGCGTTCGATCTGCTCTATCCCGCTTACGGCACTTACGTGGGCGACGCCGGCGGACTCTTGATTCCCAATTACGGCGAATTGTTCTGGGCCGGGTCTCTGGTCGCGGGACACATCTGGGGGCATTATCGGGCCGATCAGGTACGCGCTTGGGGGCGCGCTCAGCGAGACTTGCCTTCGCCTCTGGCCCCTTCGACACCGCCCTGGGGATACGAGCAGGAAGCGGCCGAAGCCGTGCCAGCTGAACTCGGCACACCGTCCGTCGAGCTCGGGGCACCGCCAATAGTCGCGGAGGACGCGGGCGAAACACCTGCTTTTCCTGGTGGAGCCGGCCAACCTCCATTCGAGAGTTCGCCTGCGCATGCTTTCCCCGCCATTCTGCCACCTGCGGATGCCCCGCAGGTTGCCGAGCCCCCGGCCGAGCCGTCCGGTCACCGGACGTGGCAGCCTTAGACACGCCGCTTCTCTCCCGGCGCTTCCGCAGTCCCCGGTGCGAGCCTGCGTCGCCCCCCGCCGGAACCGGCTTGATTGACGGAAGTGCGAGCGGGCAATATGTTTTCCGAGGACGCCCCCATTGCCACACGGGAGAATCGATATGGCCACCGCAACCGAACGACCTGCTTCTGCGAATCGCATGCGGACACCTCCAGTCCGGCAGACCCAGTTGCTGATCGATGGTCGCTGGGTTGCTGCGAAGAGCGGCAAGACCTTTGCGACGATCAATCCCACAACGGGCACGGAGATCGCGCAGGTGGCGGAAGCCGACAAGGCGGACGTCGACCTGGCGGTGGCCGCGGCCCGACGCGCATTCGATTCCGGCCCCTGGTCCCGCATGGCGGCGGCTGAGCGAGGCCGCTTGTTGCTCAAGCTGGCCGACCTGATCGAATCCCACAAGGACGAGTTAGCCGCCCTGGAGACGCTGGACAACGGCAAGCCGATTCGCGATTCCTTGAACGCGGATCTCCCGTTGACCATCGCGTGTTACCGCTATTACGCGGGCTGGGCTGACAAGATCCATGGCAAGACGATTCCCATTAACGGCCCGTATTTCTGTTACACGCGCCACGAGCCGGTCGGCGTCGCCGGGCAGATCATTCCATGGAATTTCCCGCTGCTGATGCAGGCCTGGAAGCTGGGACCGGCGTTGGCCTGCGGTTGTGCGGTGGTCATGAAGCCCGCCGAGCAGACGCCGCTGACGGCGCTGCGGGTCGGCGAATTAATCCAAGAGGCCGGTTTTCCACCAGGAGTCGTCAATCTGCTGCCCGGATATGGTCCCACGGCCGGACAAGCCATTGCCCGGCATCGCGACGTTGACAAGGTGGCCTTCACCGGCTCGACGGAAGTCGGGCACTTGATCATGGAGGCCGCGGCGCAGAGTAATCTGAAACGCGTAACGCTGGAGCTGGGCGGAAAAAGTCCCAATATCGTGTTCGCCGACACGGACCTGGATGCCGCGGTCGAAGGAGCTTATTTCGGCTTGTTCTTCAACCAGGGCCAGTGCTGCTGCGCCGGCAGCCGGTTGTTCGTCGAGAAAAAGGTCCACGAGAAGTTTGTCGACAAAGTACTGGCGAAGGCCAAGGGGCGCAAGGTGGGCGATCCGTTCGATCCCGATACCGAACAGGGACCGCAAGTCAACGATGAGCAGTTTCAGAAGGTGATGGGTTTTATCGAGTCGGGACGTCGTGACGGAGCGCGTCTGCTGTGTGGCGGCGAGCGGATAGGGGACCGCGGATACTTCATCGCTCCTACGGTATTCGACAACGTGCGCGACGACATGCAGGTCGCACAGGAAGAGATTTTTGGACCGGTGATGAGCATCATCCCGTTTGAGGACATGGACGAGGTGATCCGCCGAGCCAACAGCACGACCTACGGGCTCGCCGCAGCCGTGTGGACGCGCGACATTTCCAAGGCGCATGCCATTGCGAACGCGATCCGGGCTGGGACGGTGTGGGTCAACTGCTACGATGTGTTCGATGCCGCCGCACCGTTCGGCGGTTTTAAGCAGTCGGGGATCGGACGCGAGCTGGGAGAATACGGACTGGCGAACTACACGGAAGTCAAAACCGTGACGATCCAGATTTAAAGAAGGAAGCGGGATGAAACCAATTGCCTATGCCGCTCCTCCCACCGTGGAGGCCGCGGTCCAGTTGCTGGCCGAGCATGGCGAGCGAGCTCGCGTGCTGGCGGGCGGCACCGACATCATCGTCCAGCTGCGCGAAGGTCGGCGGCAGGCTGACGTACTGGTCGACATCAAGCGGATCGGGGAATTGAACGAGCTGTCGTTCGATGCCGCGCGCGGATTGCGAATTGGCGCGGCGGTGCCCTGTTGCCGCATCTATGAGTACGAGCCGATCGCCCGTCGCTACGCGGCGCTCGTCGATTCGGCGTCCCTGATCGGGGGCGTCCAGGTTCAGTCACGGGGGAGCCTGGGAGGTAACCTGTGCAATGCCTCGCCGGCCGCCGATTCCACCCCGTCGCTGATCGCACTCAGCGCGGTGTGTGTCGTTGTGGGGCCGGAGGGACGGCGGGAAGTGCCTGCCGACCAATTTTGCACGGGACCAGGGCGGACGGTGCTCGGCACTGGAGAACTGCTCGTCGGGTTCCAACTGCCGGCGCCTCCTCCGCACAGCGGTTCGGCTTACCTGCGATTTATACCTCGTAACGAAATGGATATTGCCGTGGCCGGCGCGGGCGTCGCCGTCACCCTCGACGAACGGAAGCAACGCTGCACCGCCGCACGGATTGCACTCGCCGCTGTCGCACCGACACCGCTGTTCGTGCGCGAGGCAGCAGCCGTACTGTTGCAGGGCGAGATATCGGACGAACGTGTCGAACAGGCTGCCGCTGCCGCGCAGGCCGCGGCGCGACCGATCAGCGACATGCGAGGCGAGGCCGAGTATCGGCGCCATCTGACCGGCGTGCTGGTCCGGCGGGCTCTGCACCAGGCGATTCAGCGAGCGAAGGAGAATTAAGTGGAGACGACGACCATGCATGTACGTACGACCCTGAACGGTCGCCCCACGGAGTTCCTTTGCGAACCGCGGCAAAGCCTGCTGGAAGTGCTCCGCGACGTCCTCCGAATGACCGGCACGAAGGAAGGCTGCAATAACGGCAACTGTGGGGCGTGCAATGTCCTGCTGAACGGCCGGCTGGTCAATTCCTGCCTGGTCATGGGAGCCGAGGCGGAGGGGGCGGAAATCACGACCATCGAAGGCATAGCTCCGCGCGAGGGTCTGCATCCGCTCCAGCAGAAATTCCTCGAACATGCGGCGCTGCAGTGCGGCATTTGCACGCCCGGCTTCATTGTCGCGGCCCGCGCCTTGCTCGAGAAACATCCGCATCCCACCGAACAGGAAGCTCGCCTGTGGCTGGCCGGGAATCTCTGCCGGTGTACCGGCTATGACAAGATTATCCGCGCGGTTCTCGACGTGGCCGCGTCATCGGACCAGGGTTCGTCCGCGTCGTAATTTTGCACTTCGAACCGTTCAGGAATTGGCGATGAGTACTTCTGAATTGAATGTGGCCGAATTCAAGGTGATCGGCACGCGGCCCGTGCGCCACGACGGGGTCGACAAGGTGACGGGCCGAGCAGTCTACGGCGCGGATTACACTCCGACCGGATCCTTGTACGGTCGCGTCCTGCGCAGCCCGTACGCGCACGCGCGGATCTTGCGCATCGACGTCGCTCCCGCCCTGGCGATGGACGGCGTGGAGGCCGTCGTGACAGCCGACGACTTCCCCGATCCGGGAAATCGGATCGCGGAACTGGGCGAAGGCGCCATCAACCTGGCCCATCTGTCGGCGAACTGCCTGGCGCGGGGCAAGGTTCTGTACCACGGCCACGCGGTGGCCGCCGTCGCCGCCGTCAGTCCCCATATCGCCGAGGAAGCCGTGCGGCGCATCGTCGTCGAGTACGAGCGGCTGCCGCATGTGACCGACGTGCAAGCCGCCATGCTTCCCAACGCGCCGCTGCTTCACGACAACCTCCACACCGAGTCGCTGGGCCAGACCAGCGAGCAGCCCTCGAATGTGGCCAAGCACATCCAGTTTCAGATGGGCAACGTCGAGGAAGGATTCCAGCGCGCAGCAGCGATTGTCGAGCGGGAGTTCCATACCGCCACGGTTCATCAGGGATATATCGAGCCGCACAACGGCACGGCGCTGTGGAACGCGGACGGCACGCTGACGGTCTGGTGCAGCACGCAGGGCGCTTTTACCGTGCGGCAGCAGGTCGCGGAGCTGCTGGACATCCCGCTGTCGCGAGTCAAAGTCGTGCCGCTCGAAATTGGCGGGGGATTCGGTGGCAAGATTCGCGTCTATCTCGAGCCTGTGGCGGCGCTCCTGTCGCGCAAAACCGGCCTCCCCGTCAAGATGTCGATGGATCGGGCCGAGGTGTTTCTGGGCACGGGTCCCACCCCCGCGTCGTACATCCGCGTGAAAATGGGAGCGGATGCGCAAGGACGGCTGACCGCGGCCACCGCGTATCTCGCCTATGAGGCCGGCGCTTTTCCGGGCTCGCCCGTGGGTCCCGGAGCGATGTGCGTCTTCGCCTGCTATGACATTCCGAACGTGCACGTCGACGGCTATGACGTCGTCGTGAATAAGCCCTGTACCTCGGCCTATCGCGCGCCCGGCGCCACCAACGCGGCCTTTGCGAGCGAGACGGTCATCGACGAACTCTGCCGGAAACTCCAAATCGATCCGCTCGAGTTCCGCCTGCGCAACGGAGCGCGCGAGGGTACACGCCGCGCCGATGGCCCGACCTATCCCCGGATCGGCATGATCGAGTCCGTCGACGCAGCTCGGCGGCATCCCCACTACCAGACGCCGCTCACCGGCCGACACCAGGGCCGCGGTGTCGCGTCCGGCTTCTGGTTCAACTGCGGGCTCAAGTCCAGCGCCACCGCCAGCGTCAATTCGGACGGCTCCGTAGGCCTCGTGGAGGGTTCGACCGACATCGGCGGCTCCCGCACTTCGATCGCCATGCAGCTGGCCGAAGCGCTAGGCATCCCCGTTCAGGACGTCCGTCCCTCGGTGGGCGACACCGACTCCGTGGGCTATACCGATGTCACCGGCGGCAGCCGCGTCACCTTCGCGACAGGCTGGGCAGCGTATGAGGCGGCTCAGGACATCAAACGCCAGATGGTCCAGCGGGCAGCCATGATCTGGGGTGTCGACGCAGGTCAGATCACCTACGAGAACGGGGGCGTCGTCTGTGGCGAACGGCGGATGACGTTCCGGGAGCTGGCCGGCCAGATGCTGTCCACCGGCGGCGGGATCGTGGGACGCGCCACCGTGGATCCTCCCGGCGCGGGCGGTGGCTTTGCCACCCACATCTGCGATGTCGAAGTCGACACCGATACGGGCAAAGTCAAGATCCTCCGCTACACGGCAGTCCAGGATGTCGGACGGGCGATCCACCCGAGCTACGTGGAGGGCCAGATGCAGGGTGGCGCCGTTCAGGGGATCGGATGGGCCCTGAACGAAGAGTATTTCTATAACGAGCGGGGCGAGTTAGTGAACGCCAGCTTCCTCGATTACCGCATGCCCACGAGCCTCGACCTGCCCATGATCGATACCGTACTGGTCGAAGTGCCGAATCCGGGACATCCGTACGGCGTCCGGGGTGTGGGGGAAGTGCCCATCGTGCCGCCGCCCGCTGCCATCGCGAACGCCATCGCCGCTGCCACGGGCGTTCGACTCGACCGATTGCCCATGAACCCCTGCCAAGTGCTGAAGGCGTTGCACGCGCAGGGATCTCGGAGTTGACCGTGCCCACGGTGTGGATTCCCGCTCCCTGCCGCGATCTGTCGCAGGGGGCGGCCACGGTGGAAGTCGCGGGGAGCACCGTGCGCGAGGCCGTCGAGGCGCTCGAAAACGTCTGCCCAGGAATCAAGGCCCGGCTGATCCAAGGCGATGCGGTACGTCCGGGGACGCAGGTGGTCGTCGACGGCCAGGTCGCTCGGCTTGGCATGCGTCAACCGGTAGCCTCGGCCAGCGAGATCCACTTCCTGCCCGCGATCGGCGGTGGCTAAGCGTGGCCCCCCAGAATGGTCCGCCAGGCCCCGGCGATCTGGCCGTGAATGCAGGCTCATCGTTCATCGCCGACGGCCGAGACACCGCTCGGGCCGAGCCGGCCACTCGCGGCGGACCCCTCACGACATGATCGCCTGTCCGGCCAGTCGGCCGCTGGTGATCGCCCAGGCGATATGCAGCCCATGTCCCCAGAGGATCATCCCTCCCAACCCGTTCTGGCCCACCGCATACAGGCCAGGGATGACCTGCCCTGCTCCGTCGAGCACTTGCATGCGCCGGTTGATGGCGGCTCCCCCTTCCGTCGTGGTGAAGTACGCCTTCAAGGGTCCCAGCAACACCCAGGGAGGCCGATCCAGCTGCGACAGGGCGACACGCCCGGCGTTCGAGGCGGCGCGAGACGCCCGCAAGTCGTCTACCGTCCGCCGCAGTCGAGCCGGATTGAGTCCGCGTTCGCGCCCGACCGCCTCCAACGTCGTGCCCCAGGCCGTCACATCGGGTCGCAGCCGCCGGTAGTCCTGAACGTAGGCGTAAGCAATGTCCGGGGCCGTCGACACGAAGTGCGGCCACCGCGAATACCGCTCGACGAGGTACCCGTCGAGCAACAGGAACGCGATCTTGCCGGGCTGTTGGGCTACCGCAATCTCGCGGTCTGGCCAGCGGTATTCTTCGCAAAACCGTACCGCGTCACGGTTGACAAGGATCGCTCCGTCGTCAAACAGACTGTTCTCGGGATGCTGCCAGGTCACCAGCAGCCGCTTGATCATGGCCTGCATGATAAACCGGGGCAGCCGGGGGGCGAGGACCGCCATCAATCGTGCCGCCGGCCCGTGCACGGGCAGCCATTGCTGGAACGGACGCCGGCGCGAGGCGACGAAGCGCAGCTCGGGACCATAGGTCACATCCATGTTTAGCAGTTGCGCTCCGACGCTGGCGGCCAACCGGTGTCCGTCCCCCTCGGCATAAGGATTGATCCCTTCTATTTCCTGGTATCCTGCGCCCTTGTGAGCGGCAATCAACGATGCGCTGGCAGCATAATCGCCCGCCGCGAGGACCACTCCCCGCTTGGCCTCCCATTCCCGGCTCTGCCCCTGCCACGTCGCACGGACGCCCGCGATGCGGCCTTCGCGCCATCGCAGCTCGTTGACCACGGCTTCACAGCGGAGTTCCGCGCCCAGTCGGTGCAGAGCTAACTGTAAGGCAGCGATGTAAGCCTTGGCGCCGGGCACGACATTGTGCATCCGCGGCTGGCGATTAGGTGGCTCCGGACTGGGCCCCACGAAAGTCAGCCCTAGACCGCGTAGCCACTCGAAGCTTGCCGCGGCTTCCTCAAGAAAGAACTGCCGGAGTTCCGGACTGTTGCGGGCCTCCACGGCCGGATCTGCAAAGCGTCCGGCGTCTTCCGCATGGGCCGCCGCATCGTCAATCACACCGGCTGCGCGCTGCAGGCTCGTACCGGCCGCAGTGTACGAGCCGACGGCGATCCCCGTCGTCCCTCCCGGCTGTGGTCTTTTTTCCAGGACGAGGACGCGGGCGCCGCGTTCGCACGCGGAACAAGCGGCTGCCAATCCGCTGCCACCGGCCCCTACGACGATGACGTCAAACGACTCGGGCATAATCGACGGCTGCGGACATCCCCGGGACAGCTCGGAGGGGCGTCACTTGCGGGGTTTTTCAAAGAACTTTTTCAGCACTTCCTCCGCCGCTTCCACGGTCGAATCTTTGACGATGCGCGGCGGTGGCGGCAGCTTCTGAGGGGGCCGCCGCGGCGGACGAACGAACGACTTTTTCGGCGATTCCGCCGACGCGCCGGCATTCTCCGACTGCGGCTTCTTCAGAGCAAATTGCCGTTTGCTCGGATCCTCGAACCGCTCGGCACGCTCCTCGCGGTCCGCCTCGACCAGCATCTCGCTGATGCGATCCCCGACAGGGTCCTCGCGCGGCGGCGCCGGAGGCGGCACCGGTGCGTCGATGATCACTTCGAACTCGAGACGCCCGACGCGCAGCACATCACCGTGCTGCAACCTCCGCGGTTGGACAAGCCGTTCGCCGTTAACAAAGGTGCCGGTCTCACTCCCCAGGTCCCGGATCCGGTGCCCGCCCATCTCGGGCAGGATCTCACAGTGCTCCGGGCTGATCGAGGAACTCGGACAACGAAGATTGCTGTCCGTCGCGCTGCCAATCACAAACCGCTTGTCCTTGACCTTTACGTCGGCTCCAGCACTCCCGCCGTGTTTCTGACGTAGAGAACCATGCAATACCCGGAGCTTCAGCGCCATACAGTCACCTCTGATCCCATCATTACCGCTGACAGATCAGGGAACAAGGCTTTCCGGCAAGGTTTCGCGCCGCTACCGCCACGGCATAATCCGCAAAACCGACGCTCAGGGCTTCGAGGCGGTCAGTCCGGGGGCTGCCAGAAACGTGCTGACAGCTTTCCCGTCCTCGGCATTCCATACGCGGACCACACCGTCGAACGCTCCAGATGCAATCCGCTTGGCCTTGAGACTGTAGGCAACGGATAACACCCAATCGGCATGGCCCGGGTACTGCCGCACCTGGCTGTGCGTCTTGGCTTGGAACTGCCGCACCGTCTTATCCGCGGATCCAGCCACCAGCGACTCACTGTCACAGACCAGCTTGTAAACTTCGCCTCCGAACCCAATCTCGGCGGTCTTTTTGGCGTCCGCCAATTGCCACCGATGAATCTTGTTATCACCGCCGCTCGAATACGCTTCTTTCCCCTCCGGATGGAATGCAATGCCGCGTACGGGCTGACCGTGACCCGAATAGGTCACGACCAATTCGCCCGTCTTGCTGTCGAACACCTTCGCCGTCTTATCTCGACTGGCGGTTCCCAATCGAGTGCCATCCGCGTTCCAGGCCACCGCGGTGACCCAGTCGGAGTGGCTGCTGAGATTCAACGCTTCATTCCCCGAGGACACGTCGAATACGCGCACGATCCCGTCCGCGGCACCGACCGCGAGACGATCGCCCGCCGGGCTGAAGGCGACATCCAGCACGACATCGCCGGTGGAGCCGACAACAGACTTGAGCTCACCCGTGTTCGTAGCAAACACACGCGTCTCGCCCAGGCGACCAGGCGCCCCGCAACCCACCGCGATCAAGGATCCGTCCGGGCTGACTGCCAACGCATAACTGCGCTGCCCGACATTCTTGATCCGCTGCACCAGGGTCCCGTCCGTGACATTCCACACCGTCAGCTCGTGGTAACCACCGACGAACAGCTTTTCGCCATCCAGGCTGAAGGCCACCGCCGTAACCGGAACTGCAAACGGGTAGCTGGCCGGCGGTTCCGGATGAGTCGGAGCCGGGATAATGGTCACCAAGTCGGCCGTGGGACTGCTGCCATCAAACTTGGCTCCTTCTTCCAGCCAGCGCTTAAACAGCGCAATCTGTTCGGCCGGCAGGGGATCTGCCTCGAGCGGCATCCGTTCGTCCGCATCCGTCGAGGTCATACGCCGAAACGCTTCGCTGTCATCGAGCTTGCCCGCGGCAAATGCGTCGGTCCCCGAGTCGCCGGCTTTCACCGCCCGCTCATAGGAATCAACACGATACCCGCCTTCTGCCTTCTTGGGGCCATGGCAGGCAATGCAGGCATCCTGCAGGATCGGCGCAATGTCCTTGCGAAAGCTAACCGGCTCTGCCGACTGTAACTGCGTCAGCGAACAGACCCCGAGCACGCAGCCCAGCCACGGCCAAATGCGTTTCATCACGGCACTTACCTCGTCCCGACTCGATCAGTGTTGAAACAAGAATTCGTTGGTATTGAGCAGAGCCCAACATACGTCTTCCAGCGCTTCCAGTCTCCGCGCGCCCATGGGCTGCTTCTGCTTCGCCAGTTCAGCCATCTTGGCCTTCAAGTCGGCGACCTTCTTCTTCGCCTCGTCGTCCAGCGCCGCTGTCACTTCGGCATCCGTCACTTCCAGCGACGGCCCGAGCTTATCGGCCAGGTATTTTTCGACGGAGTTGCGTTCTCCCGCGGACTTGTCCACCGCCGACTGGACATCAGCACGGATGACCTCGGGCAGCGTCGCAAGCTTCCGGTCGCGCAACGCTTTTCGGAAAGTCGCTTCGAGCTGTCGCGACTCGACATCAAGCGCGGCCAGCTGGCCATCGATTTCCGTGTTTCGTGCCGAAATTTGCTGGTCCTTGCCTGCAATGTGCTGCAAGTTCGCCGCGAGTTCCGTGGGCGATGGCGCACGATTGACCGCAGCCAGGTACAGCTGCGTGACGATTTCCTCATCCGGTTTGCCGCTGCGGACCAGCTGCCGGAACCGGTTGTTTTCATCACGGAGCTTGTTATAGATCAGCGGCCCGTTAAAGAACTGGATGGCCATTCCCAGATTCGACTCGTTAGTCCGCTCGCACGCACACACCGTCTGGCGTTCGGGCTGTCCGAACGTCTTGAGGAATTCGTGCTTCACGATATCCGGAGCAGGAAGCTGGGTGGCCTTGGTCGTGGCGGGCAGCGGGCCGAACTGCTCCGGAATCCCGGTCACGTGACAGATGGCATCCAGCAGCTGCTCAGCGGCCAGCAACCTCGGCTGATAATGTGAGAAATACTTCGCATCGTCCTGGTTGAAGGCGTTCGTCTCGAAACTGGCCTGGTACGTGCGGCTGTTCAGAATCGTACGAATTACATGCTTGCGGTCATAACCGTGCTCCGCAAAATCCTTGGCCAACGCTTCCAGCAGCGGAGCGTTCGAGGGTGGGTTCGATTCGCGGAAGTCATCGATCGGTTCGACGATGCCGCGGCCCAGCAACTGGCCCCAGATCCGGTTCACCTCGACTTTGCCAAAGAAAGGGTTATCGGGGCGGACCAGCCACTCGGCAAACACAGCTCGGCGGTCGGCTACTTCTTTCTCGACGTCGCCCTGCTGTGGTAACCACGGCTTCATCTGTCGACCCGTACGCGGCTGAGTGACTTCGCCGGACTTGGAGACATAGACGAGTAGTTCGTCCGTACGGGACGTCTTCTTCCGCTGTACGCGGTTGAAGAACGCGGCCATGCCGTAATAGTTGTCCTGCGTCCAACGTTCAAACGGATGATTGTGGCATTTGGCACATTGCAGGCGAGCGCCGAGGAAAATCTGGGATACCGTCTCGACGCAGTCATTCGCATCGGCGGCCGTGCGATAGAAATTTGCCGGTGCGAATTCCATCGTACTCCCCTGAGCGGTGAGCAGCTGGCGGGCGAACTCGTCGTACGGCATGTTCTTCGCAAAGGCGCGTTCCACCCAGCGATGGTACTTGTAGACGCCGTCGTTGCCGACCTGCTTAGTCGTCAAGCGGAGCAGGTCACCCCACTTGAGTGCCCAGAACTTGGCAAACTCGGGACGGTCAAGCAGCGTGTCGATCAGCTTCGCTCGCTTGTCCGGAGCGGGATCCGCAAGGAACGCCTGCACCTGGTCGATCGTCGGCGCGATCCCAATGACATCCAGGTGGACGCGCCGCACGAACTCTTCGTCGGTACACGTCGGCGAAGGCTGGAACTTCAGTTGGCGCAGCTTGTCGTGAACATGCCCATCGATGTAGTTATTCCGAGGAGGATCCGCCCAGGTGAAGCCCTCGATGTCGCGGACGAACGTCATGAAACAGGATTCGATGTGCTCCAGGTACCGTACCAGGATCGCGGCCTCGCCCCGTTCCAGACCGGTCACGAATCCCATCTCGGAAACTGTGGCGACCGTTTCGTCCGAGCTGGAAAAGACGGCCATGTCCGTCACGTCCTCGACGGATCCATCGGCAAAATGGGCCAGGACACACATCTGCTGGGTATGTGCCGGGCGCTTGTAGACGCGCGTCCCACCGGCGCTCGGATAGATCTCCAATCGCACACAGCGCGGTGTCCCCGCCGGATCCATGCGGCATCCCTCGGCGATCCAGTCGCGCAGCGCGATGTATGCCGGGTCGGTCGTCTTCAGCTTCAATCCGCCACCGTGCGGCACCTTCATCAGCGGCTTGAGAAGCAACAGGCTTTCTTCGGGCTGGACCGTGTTGGTCCGGCGCCCGTAGTCTTCATGGATTAAGGTCAACTCGTCCAACTGCGGATCGAAAGCCCGCAACGACAGGCGAAATCCGCCTTTGCCACTGGGCGATCCGTGACAGGCGCCCTGGTTACAACCGTTCTTGGACAGGGCGACCAGCGCATCGAACTCGAACGATCGCCGCTCTGGGGTCTCTACCTGTTCGACCTGGACCGGAATCTTGTGCTGTAAGCCGCCTGCGGACACAACCACTTCCGCCACGCCGTTACCGCGCGACCGGATGACCTGGTCGACGATCTCGGCCACGCCCGCGTTCGTACTGTCGTATTCGGCGACGCGGGTCAGGTCCTGCTGCGTGCCGTCCGCATAATGGCCGGTGTCCACAAGATGCATGTGCTGGCGCGGCCCGCGCAATAACACCTTCGCGGGAAATACCTCCAAACGGGCCGGGCTGCCCACGACGATCGGTTCCAATTTCGCTGCATGGCCCCCCGGAGCCGCTGTCATTGCGGCCCCCAGCAGTGCCACGCCCAGCCACGTTCGCAAGTTCATCATCGAC
>JBFWYF010000077.1:0-13871 GCA_050186685.1 Pirellulaceae bacterium | reverse complement strand
AGTTGCGTAATCCCTTGGCCGGCATACTGACGGGCGTCCAAGTCCTGAGAATGTTGCGCCCGGAAGGAGACGCGGCGAAAATGCAGGAAGTCATCGAACGTCAGGCCAAACACATGTCGCGTATGGACGACGACCTGTTGGACATTTCACGGTTCGCCCGCGGCAAACTGACGCTGAAACGCGAGCAACTGGATCTGCGAGAACTGATGCAATTGACGGTGGACGACTATCGCAGTGCTCAACTGCAAGGCAGTTGCAGGCTCTCCCTTCACTTGCCTGACGTGGAGGTCTGGGTCCACGGAGATCGGACTCGCTTGGCTCAGGCAGTCTCGAATCTCATCCACAATGCCTGCAAGTTCTCCGAAGGCTCGGGCAGCATCGACATCGCTTTACAGCTGGACCCAACCAGTCCTTCGGCGCTGATCATCGTACGTGACCATGGAATCGGCATGAGCGAGCGGACCTTGGCCAACGTCTTTCAACCGTTCATGCAGGCGGACACGAGTGCCGAGCGGAGCCGCGGTGGGCTAGGGCTCGGCCTCGCACTGGTCGACGCACTCGTGCGACTTCACGATGGCGAGGTGCGTGCCCACAGCGAGGGTCTGGGCCAAGGCAGTCAATTTACGATCCGGTTACCGCTTTCAGTACCTGCTCGTCCGATGCCCTTGCCGCGCCCGGGCGCCACAGTGGAAGACGGACAGCTGAATTCCCAGCGGGTCCTGATTATCGACGACCGGCGCGACGCTGTGATTCCGCTCGAAAAAATGCTGCGGATGGACGGGCATGAGGTGAAGACATCCACGACAGGTGAACAGGGGCTCGAGATCGCCCAGTCGTTCCACCCCACGATCGTGCTCTGTGACATCGGATTAGCCGACGGGATGAATGGTTACGATGTGGCGCGCTCAATGCGAGGGCAGCGTGAGCTGCAATCCGTCTATATGGTCGCGATAACGGGATACGGACACGACGACGATCGGCAACGAGCCTCCGCCGCCGGATTCGACTTCCACTTAACCAAGCCAGTCGGCAAGCAGGAACTGGACCGATTGATTGCGGAACGGCCTCGTTTCCCGACTCCCGGGCTCTAGGTCTGCCGTCAATTCGCCGCCGGCACCGCGAAGACTCAGGTGTTCGCGCCCGTTGCGCTGGATCCGTCCTGGGGCTCGTCGGCGAGCGGTGTCGTCAGCAGCTGCAAGAGAGCCTCGTACTGAACAGGCTTCACCATATGGTGGTCGAAGCCCGCGTCGCACGACCTGCGCCGGTCGTCTTCCTGTCCCCACCCGGTCAATGCGACCAGGCAGACCCCGCGTCCCCATTCCTCCTCCCGAATGCGTCGGGCAACCTCGTGGCCGTTTAGTTTGGGCAAGCCAATGTCCAGAAAGACGAGTTGCGGTTGGAAGGCGGAGGCCGCCTCGAGCGCCTCCACTCCATCGTAAGCGACACGAATCTCCTGGCCCGAAATGCTCAACAGCATGGCCAGTGTCTGGGCCGCATCCCGGTGATCGTCCACCACCAGTACGCGCCGCTTCGGAAGTTGATCACGTCGCATCATGCCAAACGATCTCCAGGCCGAGTCCACACCGGGTGGATAGCAACTGCCGATCCGGTTCCCCGTCATGGACCCGATTCATCCGAAAAAAGTGGCGCCAACTTCTCGCTGAGTTACAGACCTTTACCACATGACAGGTACTTGACCAGGTGGACCGTCCTGCGTGCAGACCGGTGCCAGCACGCACGCGTCCAGGCCATGTAGTTCCCAGAAAGGTTGCAAGAGCAACGCTCTTGCGGACAGGGCTGGATCGACTCTGGCATGCTGATTGCGATTCGCCACCCTCCATCTAGGAGCGTTCTTACATTAACTTCGCAACCCATCGTTGGGAGAACCATGCCATGGCGTCCAAGACACTGCACACCTTTCAGGATCTGTTGGCCCACGAACTACGTGACCTGTATAGCGCCGAACAACAAATCGTGAAAGCGCTGCCGGCCATGATCAAATCGTGCTCGTCGGAAAAGCTGCAGGCGGCTTTGCAGGAGCACCTGGAAGTGACCGAAAGGCAGGTCGAACGATTGGAGCAAGTCTGCGAAAAACTGGAAATCACGCCGAAAGGTGTGAAGTGCGCGGCCATGGAAGGCCTATTGGAAGAGGGCAAGGAGATTCTCAAGCAGAAGGGCAAGGCCCCGGACGCCGTGCTCGATGCGGCGATCATTTCGGCAGCACAGCGCGTCGAACACTATGAGATCGCAGGGTATGGCACGGTGGCGACGTTTGCCAAGATGCTGGGGCATGAGGACGCAGCGGAACTACTGGCCGAGACCCTGGACGAAGAGCGCTCCGCGGACACATCTCTGACCGAGCTCGCCGAGTCGGAAATCAACGTAGAAGCTGTCGACTCGGAGAGCTGAGCGGAGAGCCCGCTGGGCATCGAATTACTCGGTAGACCGATACATGCCAGGACATGATCACCATCCGTTCGCACATGGAGAAGTCAGATGACTAGCAGACTGTTTTGGGCGGCGTTGTGGGTAATCGGAATTCCACTCCCCGTCGTGCTCATCCTCTATTTCCTATTCGGGGGGAGTTAATGGAGCTCCCGGACGAAACGTCCTGGACACGACTTCATAAGTTTCCGAGAGCGGTGAGAAGGCCATCTCGGATTTTTTTTGCTCAGGCGACGGGTGGCGGTTCGGTGTACTGCCTGAGAACGCCGGGTTGGCACGTCGCGTGCGTAGTTCAGAGATACAGGCAAAGTACGAATCCGGAACACTGCAGAAGAGGGAGAATCCCATGGCTACGAACACAACGAATCCGAACACCACCGCCAACACGAACGATCGCGTTTATATGGCGGAAACGGGGGTCGCGCGGCCGGTAATGGGCGTCTTTTCCAGCCGCAACAAGGTGGAGGCGGCCCTCGAAGCGCTGCGCAACGCAGGTTTTGCGAACTCGCAGATCGGTGTCATCGCGCGCAACCAGGGTGACTGGGCGCCGCCGGAAAGTGTCACCGCGAGTGGTCAGGATACGGGTGCAGCGGCGGGCGCGGCTTCCGGTGCCGTCGCCGGCGCGGGATTGGGCGGCCTCTGGGCGCTCGGGATTGCAGCTGGCCTGCTGCCGGCCATTGGGCCGGTAGTTGCCGGTGGGCTACTCGGAAGCGTCCTCGCGAGCGCCGCGGCCGGAGCAGCCGCTGGCACGCTGGCCGGAGCGCTCATCGGTCTGGGGCTAAGCGAAGAGGAAGCAACATTCTATGAAGGGGAAATCACCGCCGGCCGCATGGTGGTCAGCGTTCAAGCTGGTAACCGGACGGCCGAGGCCGAAGGCATCCTGCGCCAACACGGTGCCTACGATGTGGACAACCCGCAACGGGGAGGCACGCTGTAATCGCTTCGTTCAACCATGATGCGGTTTCACGTCCTGGCGTGTGACTACGACGGAACTTTGGCGACGGATGGCCGAGTCGACTCGGAGACGCTCGCAGCGCTGGAGGCGCTGCGAGCTTCCGGTCGTCGGCTAGTGATGGTTACCGGCAGACGGCTCGAAGAGCTACTCCAGGTATTTCCACCAATCCGACTGTTCGATCTGATCGTGGCGGAAAACGGCGCCCTCCTTTTCCATCCCGATACGGGGAAGGAAGAGCTGTTTGCGGAGCCACCTCCCCGCTCGTTTGTCGAGGCACTGGTGCAGCGGGGTGTGAAACCTCTTGAGACGGGACGCGCGATCGTTGCCACCTGGAAACCCCATGAAACGACGGTGCTGGCGACGATTCGGGACATGGGGCTTGGCTTACAGATCATACTGAACAAAGGTGCCGTCATGGTGTTGCCGGCGGATGTGAGCAAGGCGACCGGGTTGGCACACGCAGTACGACGGCTAGGGTATTCACTCCATAACACGGTGGGCGTCGGCGACGCGGAAAATGACCACGCCTTGCTGGCCTCCTGCGCGTGTGGCGCCGCGGTGGCGAACTCGGTTCCTGCATTGAAGGAACGGGCGGACATCGTCCTGCGGGGCGATCATGGTCGGGGAGTTTGCGAGTTGATTCACAAGCTCCTGGAGTTGGATCTGGCAGATTTCTCGAAGCGACTTTCACGACCACCCATTCAGCTTGGGACTTCCACCGACGGCAGTGCGGTATCGATTCCGACATATGGCTGGAACGTACTCATCCGCTCCCCGCGCGCCCATGCTCTGGTCGACGTCGTTCGGCTCTTTATTCAAAAGCTCAGCGGGCTCAAGTATCAATGGTGCGCGATCACCGACGGCGACTGTCAGTTGAGCGTGCCCGAAGCCGTCATGCTGGGAACGGAGGCAAGAGCCCCGACGACGGTGGAATTGCGTCATGCGCTGGAGGATCCCCGCCAGCGGCTGATTCTTAATTGCGCCTATTTGAATGCTCTCGATCGACGTTCTTTCCTGACGGGTGCACTGACGGAATTTCTCGAGCAGCGCCGACGACGGGGGCGCCCCCACTGGATGATCTGGGTGTCCAACGACAAGCTGCTGCACGACCTGCCACCTCCATTCGCCGAGCTTGGGCCGGGGCAGATCCTGGCATCGACGGCCGATGCGACCCAGCTCGTGGGGCAACTCGCCCAGCCATACGTGCATTTTGTCGATGCCTGCACTCGCACCGTAGCCGGACAGGTTCTCGTCGATGCACGTCCGGCAGACGGTACCATTCAAGACTGGATGTTCGAGCAGACCGACAATGCGGTCCGCTTTGACCGTCGCGTGGACGCTCCGTGGGGCGAATGACAGAGGGAGTGAAGACGGTGACCGTCGCACAAAGCTATGAGACCGCTTGTCGTCGATATTGGGGGCAGCCATGTCAAAGCATGGTCACCGGAGGGCGATCTCGTCGAGCGTCTAGCCACGGGCAAGAAATTCTCTCCCGCCAAGCTGATTGCTGCGATTCAGCGGTGGATTCAACGCGTCAGTTGTGATCGTATCTCCATTGGCTATCCGGGGCAGGTCTGCCTCGGAACGCCCTGTCGCGATCCCCACAACCTCAGTCGGGGATGGATCGATTTTGCGTTCCATGCACAGATCCCGCTTCCGGTCCGCATTATGAATGACTCGGCGATGCAGGCGCTGGGAAGTTACCATCACGGTCGTATGCTGTATCTGGGACTCGGCACTAGCGTCGGGTCATCGTTGGTTGCAGATGGTTTTGTAATCCCTTTGGAGCTAGGGAGTCTGCCGTTTTCACGCGGAAGGTGCCTGGAGGAAGTTCTGTCCAACCGCGCGCTCAACGAAACCGGGCGTCGCCGGTGGCGAAAATGTTTGCTCCACGTACTACCCAAATTGCAGGCGGCCTTTGCCGTAGACACCGTGGTTGTGGGGGGCGGAAACGCACCATTAGTCACCGGCGAGATTCCGCCCTATGTTCGGCTGGGTGATAACCGGAATGCCTACCTCGGTGGTATCCGCCTGTGGCAAGCACAGGTCTACCAGCATGTCCACTGGATTCCCGAAGATCAGCCGACCAGCACGGTGCAAGCTCCGGCGCCGGTGGTCTAGTGCCGCTTCCAATTCGTGAGGCTGGCATTCGCTTTGCGGAGTTCATGGGACGACATGTACCCGAGAGTTTGGACGGGAACCGTTATCGGATTGAGAGCACGAGGAGACGACAATGATGCGGCCGTTATTGCTGAGCGGTGTGATGCTGATTGGGTGCGCGGGCTGCGACAATGTGCCCGACCGGACGTCGCCGAATACGACCGTCCCGGATTCGACGCGGCCCGCCAATGTCGATGCGGAACCCCGGACGACCGATACCGCTCCTTCACGAGATATTCAGGTGGATGTGAATCGAGAGCCTGGCGGCACTTCCATCGATGTGAATGTGGAGCGACCGGCCAATCCGACATCCGCTCCGGAATAGGAGCCGAAATCCGGGCGCGAACGTGGAGGGAACCCGCGGGAGATGATAAATGGTACGCTCTCAGGATGGACCAAGTGCGGCCGACTTTGTGCCCTCGTCAAGAGAGTTGGACGATCTGCGAGCGGCGGCTAGCAGCTGCCGAGGCTGTGAGCTCTACGAAAGCGCGACCCAGACGGTGTTCGGTGCAGGAAGTCCTCGAGCGCGTGTCATGTTGATTGGAGAGCAGCCGGGCGACAGGGAGGATGTCGCTGGAGAGCCATTTGTGGGTCCGGCCGGCCAATTACTACGCGAGATCCTCGCCGAGTGCAGTATCACGGCACGCGATTGTTACATGACCAATGCCGTCAAACATTTTCGCTGGCAGCCGCAGTCACGAGGCAAGCGGCGGCTACATGCCAAGCCTGTTGTACGGCACATTCGTGCCTGCCGGCCTTGGCTGGAGGCAGAGATCGAGGCGGTCAATCCCGAACTGGTCGTGTGCCTTGGGGCCACCGCGGGGCAATCGTGCTTTGGCAGCGGCTTTCGTTTACTCGACGTCCGCGGACGCGTGCTGGAGGGGCCCTGGGGCCATCCTACCTTGTGCACGTACCATCCGTCGGCGGTGCTGCGTGCTCCCGATACGGCGACACGAACAGAGATGCGGCGCACGCTTCGCAAGGATTTGGGCGAAGTGGCCGCTCGGCTGGCTTCTTAAGGACATCGCGAAACGGTTTCGCGCAAAGTTCCAGACGGTCGTCCGTGAGCGGTTCGCCATGACGGTGCCTCCACGCGGGGGCATTGCCTGAGTCCCGTGGGACAGGAGACGAAAGATGACTACGAAAGCCTCATCGAAGACAACTACCGACCATGATGAAATCCGGCAGTGGGTCGAAGCCCGAGGAGGACGTCCGACGACGGTAGCCGGTACGGCACGACGCTCGGAAGAAGCCGGTCTATTACGGATCGACTTTCCGGGAGGGGCCAGAAATCCGCCGCTGGAACCAGTCGACTGGGAGGATTTCTTCGACAAGTTCGAGGAAGCTCAACTCGCGCTCGTCTACCAGGACGAGAAAGCGGACGGTGAAACGAGCTACTTCTGCAAGTTGGTACAGCGAGATTCCACTCGGTAGAGAGATTGTCCGTGTCAGGGTTGCAGATGCGGCGGTGCGCGAACAGCGTTTTGGACTGGACCGATTCGGCAATCCAGCGCGCGGCGCATTGGCTTTCTCGACGGCGGCAACGGAGGATCCCACCGGGTCAGGCTCGGGGCCTCGTGCTCGTCCAGATTGATGGTCTGTCGCTGAGGCAACTGCGTCGGGCCATCAAACGCGGGCGCATGCCGTTTCTGCGGCGGTTGATCCGTACCCAGGCCTACCGTCTGCGCCCCATGTATTCCGGTGTGCCGAGTACGACGCCGGCTGTTCAGGGCGAGTTGTTTTATGGCGTTCCCCAGGTCGTGCCGGCATTTTCATTTCGGCCGTATGGGACGACCGACCTGATTCAGATGAATGCGCCGGAGCAAGCCGCCCGCGTGGAGAAGGAGTTAGAAGCCGCGGGAACGGGTGCACTGTCCGGGGGCAGCGCCCATAGCAACATCTATACGGGAGGCGCGAGCCAACCTCGTTTCTGCGCTGCGGTGATGGGTTGGGGAGACTTGATGCGTTCCGCCACGCCTGCCGCGAAATTGTTGTTCGCGCTGCTGTACACCCAGTCTTTGGTGCGAGCTTTTGGTCAGGCATTTCTGGAAGCCATCCTCGCCCTCGCAGATGGCTGGGATGGTATACGACGCGGCAAGCCTCTTGCAGGCGAGTTGCGGATGATCCCATCCCGTGTCGCGGTCGGCGTCTTGTTGCGCGATGCGATCACCAGTTGCGCATGTGTCGACGCGGAACGGGGCGTGCCCATCATTCAACTGAACTATGTGGGATACGACGAGCGGGCGCACGGCCGAGGTCCGGAGTCGCGATTCGCGCACGTGGCGCTGGCGGGCATCGACCGCGCCATTCGGCGTGTATGGCGGGCGGCCCGCCGATCATCGGCTCGGGATTACGAGCTTTGGATCTACTCTGACCACGGCCAGGAGTCCACTCAACCGTTCGATCGGGCCACCGGGCAGACGCTGGAGGCTGCGGTGCTGGCCGTCTGGGGGAAGAACGCGTCGGGAGCGCAGCGAAAGTCCGAGGGACAGGAAAACGCCCAGAGTCGCGCAAGCTGGTTGAACGGTCGAATCGGTAAATGGCTGGCGCGGACAGCGGCCACGGCGAGCGCGCCGCAGGACGCCGCACCGGTTCAAGTCGTCGGTATCGGACCGCTCGGCTACATCTACGTTCGCGACCCGATGCCGCTTGACCAGCGGCGCGACATAGCCCGACGCCTCGTCCGAGAGGCTCGCATACCGCTCGTCGTATTTGCTGCCGAACCGGACCTGGTGCTGGCCTTCAATGCGTCGGGAGAGTATCAGCTGCCGAACGATGCGATGGGGGTGCTGGGCGCGGATCATCCTTACCTGGAGGAGGCGGCCGCCGACTTGGCACGACTTTGCCGGCATCGGGATGCCGGTGAGTTTCTGATTGCTGGCTGGCAACCCGGTCAGCCGCCGCTGTCGTTTGTCGGCGAGCATGGCGGCCACGGTGGCCCCGGCAAGTGGGAGTGTCAAGCTTTCTGCCTGACTCCCCAGGATGCGATCTTGACGCGCCGCACGGATGACATGATCCGCCCGCGCGACGTGTACGATTCGCTGCGAGAATTCTTCTCGCCGCCGCAACGATACAGCCAGTCGGCGCGCCGCAGGAACCGGCGAGTCCATTCGCAGATCCGCGTCATGACGTACAACGTGCATTCGTGTCGCGGAGTCGATGGCCGGCTCTCACCCGAACGCATTGCCCGCCTCATTGCCCAGAGTGATGCGGACATCGTTGCACTGCAGGAACTCGACGTGGGACAGAAACGGACGGGCCAGGTAGATCAGGCCGATCGCATCGCACAATTACTCGGATGGCATGCCTTGTTTAATCCGTCGTTGCGTTACTCGGGCGAACTTTACGGTGATGGAATCGTCAGTCGATATCCGTTAACGCTCCGCCGTGCCGGAGGCCTCCCAGGATGGTCGGCGCGTCCGGAACTCGAACCGAGAGGAGCGATCTGGGTCGAGATCGAAACCGGCTCAGGTCCGCTGCAGTTGATTAATACGCACCTCGGGTTGTTTCGCCGCGAACGCGAGCTGCAAGCCGCCGCGTTATTGGGCGAGGAGTGGTTGGGCCATACGGATTGCCGTGATCCGGTCATTTTGTGCGGCGACTTCAATGCCGTGCCGGTATCCCGGGTCTACAAGATGCTTGCAACGCAATTGCGCGAGGCGCGCCCACGCCAGCGCGGGACACGGCTCGCGACGTTTCCCAGCTCGTTTCCCGTGTTGAGCCTGGACCATATCTTCTATCGCGGTGCGATGGTTCAGATCCGGCGCATTCATTCGCTCGACTGGGACCTGGCGCGGCGGGCGTCCGACCACTTGCCGCTCGTGGTCGACGTCGATCTGAACCCGCTCGGCACCGTCTTTGCATAGCCCGTAGACGCTTTGTGGCCCTATCAGCGAAGAGGGCATGCCATTCGCAACGACGACTCTGTCGCTTCTCCGCCTGCGCTTCGCTTGGACGCCAGGCCGCGGCGGAGGTCCAACACACGAATCAACCAGCAGGTGACAGCCATGTCCCAAACCAGCTACTCCCAAACCAGCTTCGAGATGACGGGATTCGACAGGCCGTTTCGCGGGGGTCCCCAGCCCAATGTCGGTCAATCGGAGCGGTTGATCAGCGTGACCGCAGGAGCGCTAATCGCGCTGTGGGCGCTAGACCGGCGGCCCTTGTGGGCCCTGACGGGCCTGGCGGTCGGCGGCAGCTTGCTCTATCGAGGGCTGACGGGCCACTGTTCCGTCTACCAATCACTCGGACTTAATTCGGCGGAGAACGGAGGCAGGCGGGAACAGCCGCCGGCTATTCCGGCCCAGCAGGGCGAGCGAGTCGAGTGTCGCATCACGATCGCGGCCGCGCCCGATGTCCTCTTCCGACGGTGGCGAAAGCTCTCGGACTTGCCACAGATCATGAGCCATCTGGATTCGGTGGAGGAATTGGACGAGCGGCGCTCACGCTGGACGGTCGAAGGGCCGTTAGGGATTCCACTGGAGTGGGAAGCGGAGATTTTGAATGAGCGCCCCAATGAGCTCATTTCCTGGAGGTCCTTGCCCGGCGGTTCGTTGGATACGGCGGGCTCGGTGCGGTTTGAGAAGGGCGCACTTGAAAACACGACCGAGGTTGTCGTGAACATGAAGTATGATCCGCCGGCAGGCAAGTTGGGCGTCTGGGCTGCAGGCGCCCTCGGCAGCGGGCTCAAGCGTCAGCTGGACGAGGATCTGCAGAAATTCAAGGACCACGTAGAAGGCACCTCTCTCCCCCTACCCACAACAAAGTAAAGAAGGTTTATGGCCGCAACATTTGAACGCGACAAGATCCGGCAACAGCTCGAAGCGTTAAGGCGGCGGGTTCGCTCGGATGTGGACTCGGTGGCGGATCAGGCTCTCGCTCCCCCGACGGGGCAGCGGGGCGGGGAACTGTCGAATGCGCCGTTCCACCTGGCGGATGGCGGTACTGAGGAATTCCTGGCCGAGATGAATACGACGCTCCTGGAGAACGCGTCCTATATCGCGGGTGAAGTCCAGCATGCTCTGGCGCGGCTGGACGACGGCACGTTCGGTCAGTGCGAACAGTGTGGCGAGCCGATCCACGCCGAGCGATTGGCGGCTCTTCCCTACGCGCGGCTATGTATTCACTGTGCCGAGCAGACGCAGGATGGCTTTCGGGCGAACCTGGACCGCGGCCGTCCCAGGACACCCGACGACACGTTGGCCCCGGAGGGAAACATGTCGGAAGACAGTACGGCCTTGGAAATCAAGACCGGAGCGCGACGGGATGATCGACACGCCGCCGGTACGGCGGGAGGCGGGACTGCCCATGGCGGTCTGGCCGGCACGAACATCGGCCGAGGCGATCCCTCTGTTGCAGACGTACAGGATGCCACGGGGTCGAGCGAACACGAGCACCGGGATTCGTCGGATCGGTAAGCCGAGGAGAGAGGGGCTCCGGGGCTCCGGGGCGCGGGCTTCGGTCTCGCACTACATGAGGAGCAAGGCTGTATGAGTACAGAGGCAATGACTCGCGGGCAATTTCACCACCGGCCCCAGAGGGACGAATCCCGTCGTTTCGAGGCGCGGTCCTCGGGTCGAGGAAACGTGGGAGGAGCCGAGCGCATGATTTCGGCAACGACCGGCGGATTACTGCTGCTGGTTGGATTGGGGCGGCGCACGGTCGGCGGTTTCGTCTTGGCCGGCGTGGGAGGCGCCTTGATCAGGCGCGGGGTCAAAGGCCACTGCGATGCGTACCAGGCCCTGGGCATCGATCACGGCGTGATCGCGGCGCAAACGATCCGGCAGCGCGGCATTCAGGTTGTGGAGTCCATGCTCATCGGCGAATCCCCCGAGGAGCTTTACACGTATTGGCGCAACCTGGAAAACTTGCCGCACTTCATGACGCACCTCCAATCGGTTTCGTCAACAGGTGGCGGACGATCGCACTGGGTCGCAACCGCTCCCGCCTGGCTAGGCGGCAAAGTCGAATGGGATGCAGAAATCGTCGAAGACGTTCCTAATACAGCCATTCGCTGGAGGTCACTGCCCGATTCCACGGTCGAAACAATCGGCGCGGTGCATTTCCATCGCGCTCCCGGCAACAGGGGCACGAACGTGCGCGTAGAAATGCGCTACGTGCCGCCGGCCGGACGTCTGGGCGACTGGGTTGCCAGGCTGTTTGGCGAATCAGCCGAGCAGCAGATCCGAGAGGACTTACGCAACTTCAAGCGGCGTGTCGAGATCCAGGAGGTTCTGACGATCGAGAACCAGCCGCGAGGCACCTGTCTCGCCTGACAGTACGTCCGATGCTCGGTGTGGACGCCCGTCCGCTGGCCGTTCGACTTCGCAAGGAGGGACTTTCATGAAAGCCCTGGTGTGGTGTGCGCCTTATCGCGTTTCGGTGGAACAGGTGCCGGATCCACGCATCCTTAATCGGCGGGATGCCATCGTTCGTGTCACGTCGACCTGCATTTGCGGATCGGATCTGCACCTCGTGGACGGGTTTATTCCGTTCATGAAGCCCGGCGATATCCTGGGCCATGAACCGATGGGGATCGTGGAAGAAGTGGGACCCGACGTGGATCCGCAAAAGCTGAAACAGGGAGATCGGGTCGTCGTACCCTTCCTGATCGGATGCGGCAAGTGCTTTTTTTGTCAACGAGGCTTGTGGAGCTGCTGCGATAACACCAACCCCAAGCCGTCCACCGCGGAATTCCTGTTCGGCTTTGCCACGGCGGGCGTTCTGGGCTATTCCCATCTGACCGGCGGCTTCGCGGGTGGACAAGCCGAGTACTTGCGAGTGCCACTGGCCGACGTCAACTGCCAACACATTCCGGAAGGACTGTCCGACCATCAGGCGGTGTTCCTGTCGGATATCTTCCCGACCGGCTACATGGCCGCGGAGCAAGCCGATATCCACTCGGACGACACCGTTGCCGTGTGGGGCTGTGGACCTGTCGGCCAGTTTACTATCCGCAGCGCCATGCTGCTCGGCGCCTACCAGGTCATTGCCATCGATGACGGAAAGTTGGTACCCGAACGCCTGGCGATGGCGCGGGACGCTGGGGCGATCACGATCGACATGCATCAGGAGGATGTCTATGAACGCTTGCGGGACTTGACCGGAGGTATCGGCCCCGACGCATGCATTGATGCCGTGGGGCTGGAAGGGCACGGCTACCGAGCCATTGAAAGCCTTTACGACAAGGTAAAGACCAACCTCTTCATGGAATCCGATCGTCCGGCCGCTTTTCGCCAAGCCATCGAATGTTGCCGGAAGGGTGGCACCGTCTCGGTCCCGGGAGTCTACGGCGGCTTTGCCGACAAGATTCCGCTCGGCGCGATGATGAACAAGGCATTGACGATTCGGACCGGGCAGACACATGTCCACCGCTACATCCCAGCGCTGCTCGAGCATATCCAGGCCGGTCGCATCGATCCGAGCTTCGTCGTAACTCACCGTCTCCCGCTATCCGAGGCGCCGCGGGCGTACGACATGTTTCGAGGTAAGACCGACGGGTGCATCAAAGTGGTGCTGGATCCTGCCGCGTGACACTCGGTGGCATGACGCGTGTGGGTCAACTGGCCTGGCGAAATTCGGGACCTTTCCGAGATAGAAACCGCAGGGTGGCCGACTCCCACCAGGACCTTGACCGGCCAGGGTGGGCTTCGGGAAAGAAGGTCCGGAGCGTGTCTTGTAAGAAGGCGTTCGTCACGGCCGGGTGGATGTAACATTTCCGGCAGACGGCCACGGTGTTTCCTAGCCGTTCAGCCGTCCGCTGAATGGCCTGCACGACGGCGGCCTTGCGAGCCCGTTGGGAAGACGGCGCCGGCTGGGCCAGCAGTTCTTGTGCGGCGATCACGGTCCCGAACCAGGTGCGAAAATCCTTGGCCGTAAACTCCCGGCCTGTCACGGTGCGCAGATACTCGTTAACCTGGCCCGAGCCGACTTCTTGAGGAACGCCCTGCTCATCCAGGTACTGGAACAGCCGGTAGCCCGGCAATTCCCGGCATTGATGGACTAAGCGGGCCAGCCTCGCGTCCTGCAATGAGACGTCGTGGAGTTTCCCACTCTTGCCACGAAACGAGAAGCGAACCTGGTCCCGGCGGACGACGGCATGCTGGTCTTTGAGCGTCGTCAGCCCGAAAGAGCCGTTCTGCCTCGCATATTCCTCGTTTCCGATGCGGATTAACGTGACCTCCAGAAGTCGGACAATGAGGGCCACAATCTTCTCACGAGGCATGCCCGGGAGCCTCAGGTGCCTCGTCACCTGGCGGCGAATGGCAGGCAACACCGCCGCGAATTCGATCAGGCGATCGTACTTGTGGGC
>JBFWYF010000076.1:0-13957 GCA_050186685.1 Pirellulaceae bacterium | reverse complement strand
CGTGTGCTGGCCCGAGGAGACGCGCCCCGCGGCGACGAAAGACTTCCGGCTCGGCGCAGAGACTTGCGGTCGCGGAGTCGGAAGTCTTGCGACTTCCGCTACCGTAGCGGAAGTCGCCAGGCGACGCGCCCAGCGGCGACGTAAGACTTCCGGCAGTTGCTTCTAGTCGGCGAGTCGGCGGCTTACACTGAGCGAAATCGTCGCCGCACAGGAACTGCTCCATGGATTCGACCGCACCACCTCCCTTTCCTCGAGTCCAATCCATCATCGCGACGCTAGTGGGCGGAGTGCTCCTTCCGACACTGCTGACGGTGGTCCGCGCCAACGATCGTCCTCGGCCCTACGGCGACGTGCTGCGCGCGACGCCCGGCCTCCTGCTGCACTTGTCCATGAACGACGACGCAGCACCCGCGCTGCGCGACCAACTGGCACTCGCCGGCCAGGGGACGTGGCCCACCGTTTCATCCGGTTACCCTCCGCTGGGGCAAGCGATCCACTGCCAGGGTTCGCCGTTGCCGATTCCGGACTTGGGTGAACACGACGCGGTGACCGTCGAATGCTGGATTCGACTGACGCGGCCGATCGACGACACCCTAGCCGCTCTGTACGCCTGCGACGGCTGGTCGCAGGGGCTGGTCCACCTCAATGTGCTACGCGACGGCACACTGGAATTCGCCGTCAACGGCGCGAACGGCTATCTGCGTTCCGAATCGGGCGTGCTGACACCGGAGCAGTGGACACACGTCGCAGCGACATGGGATCGGATTGGCGGCAAGCAATGCCTGTACCGCAACGGAACGCTGATCGCCAGCGGTCCGCTCCCGCCTGCACTGCGAGTTCGGCTGGTCTCCGGCGCACTGGCAGGCTGGCGGAATCCGCAGCCCACGCGTTCGCTGACGGCCGACATCGATGAATTTGCGGTGTATGACACGGCACTGACGCTGGGTCAAATCCGCAGCCACTACCAGGCGGGCCGCGGAGTAACAGCACGTACGGTCGATTTTGCCCTCGAGATCCGCCCGCTGCTAGCCAATCGCTGTGTCCGCTGCCACGGTCCGGACACTCAGGAAAGCGGTCTGCGTCTGGACGTGCGTGATGCGGCCGTGCGCGGCGGCGAGTCGGGCGAACCGGCGATTGTGAACTACGACTCCCGCGCCAGTCACCTCATCCAGCGGATCACGAGCCAGGAGCGCTCGTCTGTCATGCCTCCGGAGGGTGAACCGCTGAGCGGCGCGGAGATCGAACTGCTGAGCGCCTGGATCGACCAGGGAGCCGACTGGCCGGATGCCCTGGCGGGTTCCCTTCCTCCCCATCATGTCGCGACAGACCATTGGTCATTCCAGTCATTGCCTGAGCCGAACCGTCGTTTCCAGATTCTGCCGGTCAACGAAGCGGCGCATCCGATTGACCGCTTCGTGCATGCCGAGCTTTCCGCGCGCGGCCTGCTTCCGTCTCCTCTCGCCGATCGCCGTACGTTGCTGCGGCGACTGCACTACGTCATGCTTGGCTTGCCGCCCACGCCGGAGGACGTGGCGGAGTTTGAGAACGACCCGCGTCCGCTGGCGTGGTCCATCCAGGTGGATCGAGTCTTGGCAAGCCCCCGCTATGGCGAGCGCTGGGCATCCCATTGGCTGGACGTCATTCGCTATGGAGACACACACGGCTTTGAGGTAAACACGCCTCGCGACCATGCCTGGCCTTATCGCGACTACGTGATCGCGAGTTGGAACGACGACAAGCCGTACGACCGGTTCGTAGCGGAGCAAATAGCCGGCGATCAGCTGAGCGCGGACGCGGCGACCGGATTCCTCGTGGCCGCACCGGCGCTGTTGCCCGGCCAAGTCGGCAAGGACGAGGCGTCAAGACGGCTGGCCCGCCAGGACGAGTTGCACGAGGTGGTTGTTTCCGTTGGCGCCGGACTGCTGGGTCTGACGGCAGGGTGCGCACGCTGCCACCACCACAAGTTCGATCCACTCTCGCAGACCGACTACTACCAGCTACAGGCCATCTTCGCGGGGCTGCATTATGGCGACCGGCCGCTGGAGCCGACATCGCCGTGGGGCCTGTCAGAGAATGCGCAGCGGCAAAGTACGGCCGTCTTCGGGGGGACCTTTACCGCGCCCGCGCCGACGCATCGCCTCTATCGCGGCGATCCCATGCAGCGGCGGGAGCGGGTAGCGCCGGATGTTCCTGCGGTCTTCGGATCGCTGGGGCTGAGCGCTGCCGCCACGGATGCCGAGCGGCGGCTCGCCCTGGCGCGCTGGCTGACGCAGCCTAACCACCCGCTCACGGCCCGAGTGTTCGTCAATCGGATCTGGCAGCACCACTTCGGCACGGGGCTGGTCGCGACGCCGTCCGACTTCGGAGGCATGGGTGCGCGGCCTTCGCATCCCGGTTTGCTCGACTGGCTGGCGATGGACTTCGTCGAGCATGGTTGGTCGCTGAAACACCTGCACCGCCAGATCCTGACGTCCGAGACGTTTCAGCAGTCCAGCACGCCTCGCCTCGAGGGCATGGCGCAGGACGCCGAATCGCGATGGCTATGGCGCTATCCCCCTCGTCGTCTGGACATGGAGCCGATCCGCGATTCGATGCTCGCCGTGAGCGGCGTGCTGGACTTGACGATGGGAGGCCCTGGATTCCTCGTGTTTCGTCCCAATACGAACTACGTCCGCGTCTACGATCCGAAGGACGAATGGGGACCCGGCGATTGGCGGCGCATGATCTATGCGCATCGGGTCCGCATGGCTCAAGACGGTGTGTTCGGAGCCTTCGATTGTCCGGACGCCGGGCAGCCTGCACCGCGCCGTGGACGGTCGACGACGGCGATGCAGGCCCTCAACCTGCTCAACAGCACATTCGTCCACCAGCAGGCGGAGCTGTTCGCGGCGAGACTGGTGAACGAGGCAGGCGGCGACGAGGCGGCGCGGATGCGACGAGCGTTTCAACTGACCTGCGGCCGCAACCCCACATCGGACGAGGCCGATGCGGTGCTGCCCGTGGCACGCGAACACGGCTGGACCGCGGTCTGCCGAGCGCTGCTGAATGCGAGCGAGTTTCTCTTCATTCCTTGAACCCTTGTGAGCCCGATCATGCCACGTCGGGTTCCTTCCGCCTGAGTCCCGACATGTCCCTGTTACCTCCCATCCACCCGCTGCTCCATCGCCGTCACTTCCTGGCGCACACCGGATCCGGTCTGAGCGCCATCGCCCTGGCGAGCCTGCTGCAGGACGAGGGGCGCAGCTGGGCGGCGACCGGCGAGTCGCGACTGTCCCCCTTTCGTCCGGCGATCGATCCCGCTGCTCCGCACGCGGCGCGGCCCGCACCGGCATCCGCGCGAGCCAAACGCGTGCTGGTGATCTTCTGTTCGGGAGCGCTGTCGCACCTGGACACGTTTGACTGGAAGCCCGAGCTCGCGCGGCGCGACGGTCAAGCCATGCCACACGCCGAGGCAGCCGTGACGTTCCAAGGCGAAAATGGGGCCATCGCCCGACCTCTGTTCGCGTTCCGCCCTCGGGGCCAGTGCGGCAAGATGACGAGCGATCTGCTACCGCACCTCGGCGAGTTGTCCGACGAGTTCTGTTACCTGCATTCGCTCACCACTAAGAGCAATACGCACGGTCCGGGCGAAAACTGCATGTCGACGGGATTCACGCTCGACGGCTTTCCCTCCATCGGTTCGTGGGTGACGTATGCACTGGGCACCGAGAACCGGGATCTGCCCGCGTTCGTGGCGATCCCCGATCCGCGCGGAGTCCCGCAAGCGGCCGTCAATAACTGGGGACCGGGCTTCCTGCCCGCCGTGTTTCAAGGGACGCAGTTCAACGCCCAGAAGCCGATTGCAAATCTCCAGCCGCCGGACGGCGTGAGCGTCTCGGCCTCACACGCCACCCGCGAGCTCGTACAGCTGCTGAACAAGTCACACCATCGCCAGTTTTCTGGCGACACGGAACTGGCCGCCCGCATCGCCAGCTATGAACTGGCCGCCCGCATGCAACTGAGCGTCCCCGAGGTAACGGATCTGTCCCACGAACCGGCTTCGCTCTGGACGGAATATGGCGCCGGCGACTCCCACCATCCGATCAAAGCGGGTTTTGCTCGCAACTGCCTGCTCGCCCGCCGGTTGCTGGAGCGGGGCGTACGCTTTGTTCAGCTGTTCAACGGGGCCTATGCCATGGGCGAAGGCATCGGCAACTGGGACGGCCATCGCAAACTGAAGGAGCAGTACGAAATCCACGGTGCGATTTTCGACCAGCCTGCCGCCGCATTGCTCCGAGACCTGAAACGGCGTGGGATGCTGCAGGATACCTTGGTCGTAATCTGTACCGAGTTCGGTCGCATGCCGATGTTCCAGAAGGGCGCGTCCGGCCGGGATCACAATCCACTCGGCTTCACCTGTATCTTCCTGGGAGCGGGTATCCGGGCGCCGTTCTCGTTCGGCGCGACGGACGAGTTGGGATATCGGGCCGTCGAGCAGGTCCTGACGGTTCACGATTTCCACGCCACGATCTTGCACCTGCTGGGCCTCGATCACACGCGACTGACGTTCTATCACAACGGCATCGAGCGCCGGCTGACCGACGTGCACGGCACCGTCATTCGCGAGGTTCTCGCCTAGAAAGGCGGGAGTAGCGGAAGTCCGGGTGGGAGTAGCGGAAGTCCGGGTGGGAGTAGCGGAAGTCCGGGTGGGAGTAGCGGAAGTCCGGGTGGGAGTAGCGGAAGTCCGGGTGGGAGTAGCGGAAGTCCGGGTGGGAGTAGCGGAAGTCGCTAGACGACGCGACAGCGGCGGCGCAAGACTTCCGGCGACAGCGCTACACGAGGACGCGGACGGGAGGGCGCGGAGTCGGAAGTCTCGCGACTTCCGCTACTTCTCCGTACTCAATTCGCAGAATCGCTTGAGCCCTTCGTTTTCCTGACGCAACGCGCGCTCCGTCAGCCGGCGGAGCAGCGGCCAGTACAGCCGGCCAAGCCAGCCAGTGACCGCGAGGCGCAGCAGGTTCCGGGTACCGTGCGACGCGGCGCTCACCTCGTGCGTGGCCATAAGATGCATGCCGCGAAAACGCGTTTCCCATTGAAAACGGTGTCCAGGAGTCAATTCAGTAACAACCCACTCCGCGTGTATCCCGGGCTGCACGATCCGAGCCGCGCTCCCGACTCGGAGCGGCCCGCTGTCGAGCCGCTGAATGCGTCGCACGTTGGGATTCCACTGCGGCCAGTTTTCCAGATCGATCGATGCCTGCCAGACGCGATCCGGAGGTACCTCGATGTCGATTGTGTCTTCCAGATGCATGGTTCTCATCTCGCGAGAGTCGGCTGCTGCGTGGATTTGCCGGGCGATGTGTCCACCGACGATACCGGAAAACGAGGTGCGCCGGATGGTACCTTGTCACGAGACGGCCGAAAATGCCCGGGTGTCGAGAACGACTGAGCCGAGGGAATTTGTGCGGAGCTTCTCATGATCGAACGTGCCTACGAGCTGGCTCGTGAAAAGTATGCCGAACGGGGCGTCGCCACGGACGCGGCCTTGCAGCGGCTGGCGGCCATTTCCCTGTCACTGCCCTGTTGGCAGGGAGACGACGTGCGCGGGTTCGAGGCCGCTCAACAAGAGCTGGGCGGCGGGCTAGCGGTGACGGGCACTTATCCGGGCAAAGCGCGGACGGTGGACGAACTGCGCGATGACCTGGTCTTGGCGCTGCGTCTGATTCCAGGCCGACACCGGGTGAATTTGCACGCGAGCTACGCGGAATTTGTGGGTGGGCGAGTCGATCGCAATTGCCTGGAGCCGCGGCATTTTCAAGGATGGATCGATTGGGCACGAGGCCAGAACGTGGCGCTCGACTTCAATCCGACGTACTTCGCGCACCCGCTGGCGGCGTCGGGATTCACGTTGAGCCACGCCGACGCCGCAGTCCGGCAATTCTGGATCGAGCACGGCATTGCCTGCCGGCGGATCGGCGCTGCCATGGGCCGGGCCTTGGGTGGTCCCTGCGTGACGAACGTCTGGATCCCCGACGGCATGAAGGATACACCGGTGGATCGAGCGGGTCCGCGCCGGCGGCTGCTTGAGTCGCTCGACGCCGTCTTCGCCGAACCGCTCGAGCCGCAAGAACTGCTCGACGCCGTGGAAGCGAAGCTGTTTGGGCTGGGTTCCGAAAGCTTCGTCGTGGGTTCGCACGAGTTCTATCTGGGCTATGCACTCACGCGACGCAAACTGCTGTGCCTCGACGCGGGGCACTTCCATCCGACGGAGGTTATTTCCGATAAACTCTCGGCGGTGCTCAGTTTTGTCGACGGCCTGCTGTTACATGTGAGCCGCGGCGTGCGATGGGACAGCGACCATGTGGTCACCCTGACGGACGAATTGCAGGCGATCGGACAGGAGCTTGTGCGCGGAAATTATCTGGATCGGGTTTACATCGGGCTGGACTATTTCGACGCGAGCATCAATCGGATTGCCGCGTGGGTCATCGGAGCACGGGGGCTGCTCCAGGCGCTGCTGTTGGCGCTGCTCGAGCCGCTCGATCGGCTGCAAGCTTGCGAACAGCGCGGCGATTACACGCAACGGCTTGCGCTGCTGGAAGAGATGAAGTCCCTGCCGTGGGGTGCGGTCTGGGACTATTACTGCCTGTCCGCCGGAGTTCCGGTTGGGGGATCCTGGCTTGCAGAAGTGCGGCGTTATGAGCACGATGTGCTCTCGCGTCGCGGTTGAGCGAACCGCCGCACTACCGCCGATCCGAGCCGGGAAGTTGATGACCAGCCCGCTGATTCAAGTCTCGCAACTGACCAAGTCCTACGGCGGCGTCCGCGCGCTGGACCACGTCGGACTGGAAATTCACGCCGGGGAAGTGCGCGCCCTGTGCGGTGAAAACGGCGCGGGGAAATCGACGCTGATCAAGATCCTGGCGGGCATCGTCGTTCCCGACACGGGACAGGTCATGATCGACGGACGGCCGTTGGCTTTCGGCAGCGTGACCGAGTCCGAGCGGGCGGGCATCGCGGTGATGCACCAGGAGTCGACCGCTTTTCCCGACCTGGACACGGTCGACAATATCTTTGTCGGCCGGGAGCTGCGGCGCTGGGGGGGCTGGTTGTTGGACCGTCCCGCGATGCGTCAACGGACCCGGGAACTTCTCCGCCGGCTGGACGAACCGATCGATCTGCACGTCGCCGTAGGATCCTTACCCCTCGCCCAGCGGCAGATCGTCGCCTTGGCGCGCGCCCTGTCGCGTGACTGCCGACTGCTGATCATGGACGAGCCGACGGCATCCCTCTCACACCGGGAAGCGCAGCGATTACTGAAGATCGTTGCTCAACTGCGCAACTCCGGCGTGGGCATTCTGTACGTCAGCCACCGGCTGGAGGAAATCTTCGCCATCGCCGACCGGGTTACGGTACTGCGAGACGGCGGTCTGGTCGACACCTTCCCTGTCTCGGCGGTGTCCCGCGATCAACTGATCCAGCACATGGTGGGGCGCGAGCTCGAAGAGCTGACTCAGCGACACGAGCACCCGGGCCGATTGGGCCCGACGGCCCTCGAAGTGCGAAACTTGACGCGGCGCGGCGTTTTCCGGCAGATCACCTTTGCAATCCGCGCGGGCGAGATCCTGGGTTTGGCAGGCCTCGTCGGTTCCGGCCGGTCGGAAGTCGCCCGTGCGATCTGCGGCGTCGATCGGTACGAGGTTGGCCAGGTCCTCGTGGACGGTCAGCCGCTCCGCGGCGGCTCGGTCGCGGAGGCGGTCCGCGCAGGTATCGCGATGGTGCCGGAAGACCGTCAACACGAAGGGCTCGTACTGCCCATGACGGTCAGCGAAAACCTCTCGCTCGCGACGCTCCGGGGACTCTGCTGGGCAGGTCTGTTGAGTCCGCGGCGCGAAGCGGCGCTCGTGGCGCGGCAGATGGCCGATCTGCAAGTCAAAGCCGCCGGGCCCTGGGCCCCGGCCCGGACGCTGTCCGGCGGCAACCAGCAGAAACTGGTACTGGGTAAGTGGCTAGCCGCCAACCCCCGAATCTTGTTGCTCGACGAACCCACGCGGGGAGTCGACGTCGGCGCCAAAGCTCAAGTGCATCGCTTGATTCGGCAGCTGGCGGAACGGGGACTCGCCTCGCTCGTCATCTCGTCGGAATTGCCCGAACTGCTGACGGTCTGCGATCGCATCTTGATCATGCGGCAAGGCGAACTGGCGGGCGAGCTTGACGGGAGGGCGGCAACCCAGGAGCGAATTCTGGAGCTGGCCTTGCCAGACGCGGCGGAGGTACCGGGAACATGACGGGCTATCCTGGGATTAGCGGGCGTGGCCGCGAAGCGGGACTACTGACGCTGATCGTCCTGATCACGCTGGCTGTCTGCGCTGTGGACTCGCACTTTCTGGACCCCGACCACGTGCGGGACATGGCCGTGCGCGGCGCGCCGACGTTAATTGTCGCGTGTGGCGTCATGCTCGTCGTGCTCACCGGAGAAGTTGATATTTCCGTGGGCTCGTTAATGGCCGTGCTCGCCGCCATCCTGGGGCTCATGCTCTCGCGGCATCATGCCGATTGGCCGCTCGGACTCGGTATCCTGGCGACGCTGGGACTGGGGACAGCAATCGGGTGTATGACCGGAGCTCTGGTCGCCTGGGGCGAGGTCCCGTCCATCATCGTGACGCTCGGATTGTTGACCGCGCTGCGCGGCACGACAACGTGGATCATGGGGGGCGAGAACATCGACGGATTGCCCGACTCGCTGGCGCAGTGGACGAAGGAGGGGATGGCCGGCTTGCCACTGGGCATCTGGGCAGCCGGCGGGACGGTGATCGGGACCTGGGCGATCCTGTCGCATACGCCGCTGGGCCGGCGCCTGTACGCAGTGGGCAGCAGCCCGCAGGCGGCACGCATGGCGGGACTCGACGCCCGGCGACTGAAGTTGTTCGTTTTCGCCTACACTGGCCTGCTGACCGCCATCGCGACGCTGGTCGAAGTGCCGCGGCTGCCGAAGATCGAAGCTGGCATTGGAGTGGATTTCGAACTCCTGGTAATCACGTGCGTCGTCGTGGGCGGCGTGTCGATTGCGGGTGGCCGAGGACGCATGTCGGGCGTGCTGCTGGCCGTCGTGCTTATGACGATGATCCGGCCGGTACTGACCTTTCTGGATGTCGGCGAGGCCGGCGAGAAGTGGACGAAGGCCGTCCAAGGTCTGTTCATCCTGCTGGGCGTGGTCGGCGATAGCCTGGCAACGAGGAACGGAGCGCGGCGTCCATGAGCCGAAGTATCGGGCTGCTCCGCTTTCGCTGGTGGCACGAGGCATTCCTGATCGCACTGCTCGCGGCGCTGCTGGTCATCGCCGGCAGTCTGATGCCGAACTTTCTGAATGGGAGCAGCCAGCTGTTGCACTCCCGCCAGCTGTGGGAGTTCGCGATCCTGGCGATCGGCATGACGATGATCATTCTGACCGGCGGCATTGATCTGTCGGTCGGTTCGACAATGGGACTCTGCGCGGTGGCTTTTGGCCTGGTGTTTCGCGGCTCGGGCAGCGTGGCGTGGAGCGCGCTGGCCTGCCTGGCAACAGGCACTGCCTGCGGGGCGGCGAACGGAGCACTGATCGCCTGGATCCGCATGTCTCCGTTGATTGTCACGTTAGCCACCTTTGCGGCGTTTCGCGGGATCGCGGAAGGTATCAGCCAGGGTGCCTCGTACTCTCGATTCGGTAATGCGTTTGCGGACGTGGCGCGTGGCACCTGGTGCGGCGTGCCACTGCCGGGCTGGATCTTCGTTGGACTTCTGATCGCCGGAGTGATCTTTCTGAACCGTACACCTACCGGTCGTTACGTCTACGCCCTGGGGCATAATGAGCAGGCGGCTCGCTTTTCGGGAGTGCCTGTGGATGCCGTCAAGTTCTGGCTCTACACATTGTCGGGTCTGCTCTCGAGCATCGCGAGTCTCGTCTACGTTTCGCGTTTCGACACCGCGACGGCGGATGCGGGCAAGGGGTTTGAGCTGGATGTGATCACCGCCGTGGTGATTGGCGGCACGAGCATCTACGGAGGCCGAGGCAACCTGTTCGGCACCACCTTGGGTTTGTTACTGATCCACGAGACACGGTTGTTTGTCAGCCGCTATTGGCGAGTCGACGAACTGCGTTCGATTGTTATCGGGTCGTTGCTCATCGGATCCGTGCTGATGTATCGCTTGTTCGTTCGCTCGGATCGGCACGAATCGTAGGAGAGGGAATGGGGTCGGGTGTAGCGGAAGTCGCCAGACGACGCGTCAGCGGCGGCGGAAGACTTCCGACCCCGGTGATACGAGAGGGCGCGGCGCCGGAAGCATGGCGACTTCGCTCCGGCGGTTGGAGCGATTCGCCGGATCTGGTATACCGAGCGTTCCATCTGCCGGGTGGTGTTGCAGGGCAGTGGCGGCCGAGGCGAGGGATAACCCGATGACGATCCTAAACATGAGTTACGCTTGGTGCCTGATCCTATTCCTGGCGGCGACGACCGGCTGTGGATCGGGGTCAAGCAGCGCGCCGCAGGGGGGCTACCGGAACAGTTCGGCGGCCCAGGCCCAGAAGATAACCGTCTGCCTGTTGCCCAAGATCAAAGGGATCAGCTACTTCAGTTCGTGCTACCGAGGTGCCGCCGAAGCCGCGGCAGAGCTGGGCAACATCGAGCTGATATACGACGGCCCAACCGACGGCGATGCGAAAAAACAGGCCGAGATGATCGAGCAGTGGACAGTGGACGGGGTCGACGTCATTTGCGTCTCGCCGAACGCGCCGGACGTCGTGGCCAACGCCATGCGCGAAGCGCAGCAGGCAGGCATCCACGTGATCACTTGGGATGCCGACGGAGCGGCGGACGCGCGTTCGTTCTTCGTCAATCAGGCCACGGCCGAAGCGATCGGCCGAGGCATGGTCGAGGCCATGGTCCGCGACCTGGGCGCATCGGACACGGAACGGGAGGTCGTGATTGTCAGTTCCGATCCGACGGCGGCCAACCAGAATGCATGGATCGAAGTCATGAAACCCGCGCTGGCGGCCAACCGGTTGAAACTGGTGACAACCAAGTATCCCGGCGAAAACGCGAGCGCGGCGTTAGCCGACGCGAAGGACGTCATCAACAAGTATCCGGACTTGAAAGGGATATTCGGGATCAGTTCGGTCAGCTTTCCCGGGGCAGCCGAAGCCGTGGAACAGAGCGGCCAACGAGGCAAGATCCTCGTGACCGGACTCTCGACACCCAACGACATGAAAAAATTCGTGCATCAAGGAACTGTGCGTTCGGTCGTGCTCTGGAATACCATCGATCTCGGTTATCTGACCATCCGCGTCGCTGAGGCCCTGGCCAGCGGCAAGCTGAAACCGGGGGACACCCGGTTCGCCGCCGGACGCCTGGGCGAGTTGCAAGTCGCAGGCAACAATGTGCTGCTCGGCGATATCCTTGTGTTCACCGCCGAGAACATCGATCGCTATGACTTTTGATATGGACGGCCGAGGAAATTGTGCCGCTGCAAGGGACCCCGGGGCGTTTTTCCTCGACGATCCGAAGGTACGGCAATACGTTTAACATCCAAGGAGTCTGACATGAAGTACATGTTGATGGTCGCGGCGAGCCTGGGAGTTACGTTGGGTCATGCGGCCGAGAATCCCGTTGTCGAACTCGACACGACTCAAGGCAAGATCGTGATTGAGCTCCAACAGGACAAGGCTCCCATCTCCGTGAAGAATTTTTTGAGCTACGTCGAGAAGAAGCATTTCGATGGCACCATCTTCCACCGCGTGATCCCCAACTTCATGATTCAGGGGGGCGGCTTCACGACCTCGATGGACCAGAAGCCAACCGGCCAGCCCATACGCAACGAAGCGACGAACGGTCTCAAGAACGAACGTGGCACCGTGGCCATGGCACGCACGGGCGTCGTCGACTCGGCCACGTCGCAGTTCTTCATCAATCACACGGACAATGCCTTCTTGAATCATCAGGGCGAACAGAACTATGGTTATGCCGTATTCGGCAAAGTCATCGAGGGCATGGACGTAGTGGACAAGATCGCAGCCGTTCCCACGACGACCCGCGGCGGGCACCAGAACGTGCCGGTGGAACCGGTCGAAATCAAGTCGGCGACCGTGCGTGCGGCGAAGTGACCGAATGTAGCCCGCCAGCGCGACCCTCACGGACCGAGCGGCTGGCGTCGCGTGGACCGATTCGCCGCTGGGGCCGAGCGGACCAGCCTGGGCAGGCGACTTGGAAGCTATTGGTAGATCACTACCAGGATACACAGGGCTTCACCGCGGCCGAGGTTGGTAATGGAATGCGGGACGTCGGCCCGGTAGCTGGCAGAGTCCCCAGCGTTGAGATCCGCTCGATCGACAGCTGATTCGACCCGCACGCGCCCTCGCTCTACCGCCAGGAATTCGCGTGTGCCGTGGAAATGGGCGGCGCTGCGGAGTTGCCCGTCACGCTGCAGCCGGACCTGGTACAGTTCGACATCTTTTTCCAGGTTCAGCGGCGACAAGGTCCGAATCTCGCACGACTCGTCGGACCGATAGAGGTGCGCCTGGTCATCTGCCCGGATGACGTGAATATTCCGGCCGGCCGTCTCTTCCATCTGCACGAACTCGGCGAGCGACATGGCGAAAGCCTGCGCGATCTTGCAAGTCACCGCCAACGTCGGATTGGCGGCGTGCCGTTCAATCTGACTGAGCATCGATCGGCTGACGCCGGACGCCGCAGCCAGCTGCTCGAGCGACCAGCCGCGCTGCTGCCGCAAATCGCGGATCCGCTGGGAGACTTGGCCAGAAATCGGGTCGACGCGCGAGGCATCGGGGTCGGGACGTGCTCGTTCAGACCGGGCCATCGGGTTGCTCGCCGGGGTTTCCAGTATAGTGGAATGTCCATCTTGCATAATGGAATGCCGGGTAGTAGCATACCGCACGTTCGCCTGACAGGCGAGAGAAGGCCGACCAAGTATCCGCCAGGCGGTAAGGACCGCGGAGTGACCTCAGCAATGCGAGCGCTCGTCAAACGGGAAGCGAAAACGGGGCTGTGGCTGGAAGACATCCCGCAGCCGGAGATCGGGATCAACGATGTCCTGATTCGCGTCAAGAAAACTGGCATCTGCGGCACCGATCTGCACATCTACAAGTGGGACGCCTGGGCTCAGAGAACGATTCCCGTGCCCATGGCCGTGGGTCACGAGTTCGTGGGGGAGATCGTCGAGGTCGGCTCCAACGTGAACGACTTTGAGGTCGGCGACATTGTCAGCGGCGAGGGGCATGTAGTGTGCGGGCGGTGCCGGAACTGCCTGGCGGGGCGCCGCCATCTGTGTGCCCACACGCAAGGCGTCGGTGTGAACCGTCCGGGCGCATTCGCCGAGTACCTGTCGCTCCCCATGACGAACGTTTGGCACCATGCTCCGGACATCGACCTGGAGGTGGCGTCGATCTTCGATCCTTTCGGGAACGCGGTCCACACGGCGTTAAGCTTTGAGTTGCTCGGCGAAGACGTATTGATCACGGGCGCCGGGCCAATCGGCGTGATGGCGGCCGGCGTGGCCCGTCATGCCGGCGCGCGGTATATCGTCGTCACCGACCTGAACCCCTACCGACTCGAACTTGCGCGCCGCATGGGCGCGACGCGGGCCGTCGATCCGCGGACGACCGACCTGCGGGGCGTGCAGCAGGAACTCGGGATGAAGGAAGGCTTCGACGTAGGACTGGAGATGTCCGGCAGTCCCATGGCGTTTAATAGCCTGATCGCCAACATGGCGCACGGCGGCAAGATCGCCATGCTCGGTATCCCCGAGAAGGAAATGGCGATCGACTGGAATACGGTCGTGTTCAATATGCTGACGATCAAGGGCATCTACGGCCGCGAGATGTACGAGACGTGGTACAAGATGACCGTCATGCTTCAAGGAGGCCTCGATATCCGCCCCGTGATCACGCACCGATTTCACTTCACCGAGTTCCAGCGGGGATTTGACG